>JAFLDG010000382.1 GCA_017302495.1 Burkholderiales bacterium | reverse complement strand
GGATTCGACTGGGCCGAGGCGCGCCGGCTGGTCGACGGCCTGCCGGCAGGCGGGCTGAACATCGCCCACGAGGCCGTGGACCGCCACGTCGCCCACGGCCGCGGCGGCCGCACCGCGATCCGCTGGCTCGGCAAGGCCGGTGCGCGGCGCGAGTTGAGCTACGCCGATCTCGCCCAGGGCACGAACCGCTTCGCGAACGCGCTCGGCGCGCTCGGCGTGCAGCCGGGCGAGCGCGTGTTCGTGCTGATGGGCCGGCTGCCGGAGCTGTACTTCGCCGTGCTCGGCGCGCTGAAGGCGCGCTGCGTCGTCAGCCCGCTGTTCTCGGCCTTCGGCCCGGAGCCGATCGCCACCCGCTGCGAGATGGGCGACGCGCGCGTGCTCGTCACCACGCCCGAGCTGTACCAGCGCAAGGTCAAGGGCCTGCGCGCGCGGCTGCTCGGGCTGAAGCACGTGATCCTGGTCGGCGACACGCCTGTTGACGAGCCCGGCGTCCTGCGCTGGGCCGATGCCGTCGACCCGGCGTCGCCGGCGTACACCATCGGCGCGACCGACCCGGAGACGATGGCGCTGCTGCACTTCACCAGCGGCACCACCGGCCGGCCGAAGGGGGCGGTGCACGTCCATGGCGCGGTCGTGATGCACGCGCTGACCGCGCGCGACGCGCTCGACCTGCACGACGACGACGTCTTCTGGTGCACCGCCGACCCCGGCTGGGTCACCGGCACCAGCTACGGCATCGTCGCGCCGCTGGTGCGCGGCGTGACCAACGTCGTCGTCGAGGCCGAGTTCGACGCGCCGACCTGGTACGCGGTGCTGGAGCGAGAGCGGGTCAGCGTCTGGTACACCGCGCCGACGGCGATCCGGATGATGATGCGGCTCGGTGCCGACGCGCTGCGCGGCGTCGACCTGTCGGCGCTGCGCTTCATGGCCAGCGTCGGCGAGCCGCTGAACCCCGAGGCCGTCCGGTGGGGGCTGGAGGCTTTCGGGCTCCCGTTCCACGACAACTGGTGGCAGACCGAGACGGGCGGCATCATGATCGCCAACTTCGCGGCGATGGACATCAAGCCGGGCTCGATGGGCAAGCCGCTGCCCGGCATCTCGGCCGCGATCGCGCGCCGCGGCGCCGACGGCCGGGTCGAACTGATCGACACGCCCGACACCGAAGGCGAACTGGTGCTGCGCACCCCCTGGCCGTCGCTGATGCGCGGCTACCTGCACGAGGACGAGCGCTACCGCAAGTGCTTCGCCGACGGCTGGTACTTCACCGGCGACCTGGCGCGGCGCGACGCCGACGGTTATTACTGGTTCGTCGGCCGCGCCGACGACGTGATCAAGTCCGCCGGCCACCTGATCGGCCCCTTCGAGGTCGAGAGCGCGCTGCTCGAGCACCCGGCGGTGGCCGAGGCCGGCGTGATCGGCATCCCCGACCCGACCGTGGGCGAGGTGGTCAAGGCCTTCGTCGCGCTCAAGCCCGGCGTCGAGCCGAGCGAGGCGCTGAACCGCGAACTGCTCGGCCATGCGCGCAAGCGGCTCGGTGCGGCGGTCGCGCCGAAGGCGATCGACTTCCGCGCCGGCCTGCCGCGCACGCGCAGCGGCAAGATCATGCGGCGCCTCTTGAAGGCGCGCGAGCTGGGGCTGCCGGAAGGCGACCTGTCGACGCTCGAGAGCGACGAGAAGCGGTGAGGCGCGGATGACCGACAAGATCCGGCTCGACCGCGCCCACCTGCACCGGCTGTGGCGGCAGATGCAACGCATCCGCCGCTTCGAGGCGAAGTGCGTCGAGCTGTACCAGGCGCAGAAGATCCGCGGCTTCCTCCACCTGTACGACGGCGAGGAGGCGGTCGCGGTCGGCGTGGCCGCGGCGCTCGACCCAAGCCGCGATGCGGTCGTCGCGACCTACCGCGAGCATGGCCAGGCGCTCGCCTGGGGCGTGCCGATGGACCTGCTGATGGCCGAGATGCTCGGCAAGCGCGAAGGCTGCTGCCGCGGCCGCGGCGGCTCGATGCACGTGTTCAGCCGCGACCACCGCTTCTACGGCGGCAACGCGATCGTCGGCGGCGGCCTGCCGCTCGCCGCCGGCATCGCGCTCGCCGACAAGCGGCTGCGCCCGGGCCGGGTCACCGCCTGCTTCTTCGGCGAAGGCGCGGTCGGCGAGGGCGTGTTCCACGAGACGATGAACCTGGCCGAGCTGTGGCGGCTGCCGGTGCTCTTCGTCTGCGAGAACAACCTGTACGCGATGGGCGTGCCGCTCGCCGACAGCGAGGTCCAGACCGACATCCGGCGCAAGGCGCAGGCCTACCGGATGCCGGCCGAGCAGGTGGACGGCATGGACCCGGTCCAGGTGGAAGCCGCGGTGCGGCGTGCGGCCGAGCACATCCGCGGCGGCGGCGGGCCGTTCTTCATCGAGGCACGCACCTACCGCTTTCGCGCGCATTCGATGTTCGACACCCAGGCTTACCGCACGCGCGGCGAGATCGAAGGCTGGAAGAAGCTCGATCCGATCGAGCGGCTGCGGGCCTGGATGCTCGCCAACCACGAGATCGACGAGGCGTGCGCACGCGCGATCGAGGCCGAGGTCGACGCCGAGATTGACGCCGCGGTCGACTTCGCCGAGGCCGGCACGCCCGAGCCGCTCGCCGACCTCGAGCGCTTCGTGCTGATGGACGCGGTCGTGCAGGAGACGGCGTCGTGAACGGGCCGCTGCGGCTGACCTACCGCGAAGCCTGCCGGCAGGCGATCCGCGATGCGCTGCAGGCCGACCCGCGCACCTTCGTGCTCGGCGAGGACGTCGGCAAGTACGGCGGCTGCTACGCGGTGACCAAGGGCCTGCTCGACGAGTTCGGCCCCGAGCGCATCGTCGACACGCCGCTGGCCGAGAACGGCTTCACGGGCCTCGCGATCGGCGCTGCGCTGGCGGGCCTGCGGCCGCTGCTCGAGATCATGACCTGCAACTTCAGCCTGCTCGCGCTGGACCAGATCATGAACAACGCGGCGACGATCCCGCACATGAGCGGCGGCCGGTTCGCGGTGCCGATCGTGATCCGCATGGCCACCGGCGGCGGGCGCCAGCTCGCGGCGCAGCATTCGCACAGCCTCGAAGGCTGGTTCGCGCATATCCCGGGGCTGAAGGTCGCGGTGCCGGGCACGGTCGAGGACGCGCGCTTCATGCTCGCCGCGGCGCTGGCCGACCCGAACCCGGTGCTGATCTTCGAGCACGTGGTGCTCTACAACGCGGAAGGGGAGCTCGACCCGGCCGTGACCGCGGTCGACCTCGCGCACGCAAAGGTGCGGCGGCCGGGGCGCGACCTGACGCTGGTCACCTACGGCAACGGCCTGCCCAAGTGCCTGGCCGCGGCCGAGCGCCTGGGCGCGGAAGGCATCGACGCCGAGGTCATCGACCTGCGGCTGCTGCGCCCGCTCGACATGGCCACGGTCGCGGCGTCGGTGCAGCGCACGCGGCGCGTCGTCATCGTCGACGAGGGCTGGAAGAGCGGGTCGATCTCGGCCGAGATCGCGGCGCGGTTGGCCGAGGACGCGCTGTACGAACTCGATGCGCCGATCCGCCGCGTGTGCAGCCGCGAGGTGCCGGTGCCCTATGCCGCGCACCTGGAGGAGGCGGCGCTGCCGGGCGTCGACGGCATCCTGGCGGCGGTGCGGTCGATCGTGCCGAAGCGCGGCTGAGATGGCCGAGTTCACGATGCCGGCGCTCGGCGCCGACATGGAGACCGGCAAGGTCGTCGAGTGGCTGGTCAAGCCCGGCGACCGCGTGCGCCGTGGCGACGTGGTCGCGGTGGTCGAGACGCACAAGGGCGCGATCGACGTCGAGTGCTTTCTCGAAGGTGAGATCGCGGACCTGGCGCCGCTCGGCGTCGAGCTGCCGGTGGGCGCCGTGCTCGCGCAGGTGTGGGCCGAGGGCGAGCGCCGGGTCGCGCGTGCCGCGCCGCCGGCTGCGCTTGCGCCTGCGATGCCCGCGCCGCCCGCAGTGCCGGCCGGCGCCGCTGGTGGCGCCGCGCCGAC
>JAFLDG010000381.1 GCA_017302495.1 Burkholderiales bacterium | reverse complement strand
AGGTGCTCGGCCGCGCTGTTGCACCAGACGATCTCGGCCGCGTCGGTGACGACGAGGGTCGCGTTCGCGTCCTGCTCGGCCAGCGCGAGCAGCGCGCGCGCCAGGTCGTCGGCCTCCTGCCAGCGCCAGCGCCCTTCGAACGCGATCGCGACGTGGTCGAGCACCAGCTTCAGGTCGGCACGCTCCTGCCGGTCGAACGCAGGCTGGCCGCTGTCGCGCAACGCCGCCAGGCAGTGCACGCCGCCGGCCTGGCGCGCGACCACGCCGCACAGCAGGTGCAGCAGGCCGCGCGGCGCGAGCAGGCCGCGGTAGAAGTCGGTGCGGCGCAGCTCGGGCAGGCCGATCAGCTCCTCGCCGGTCATGACGCGGCCGCTGACGTAGTCGGCGCTCGACAGGTACCAGGGGTTGCGCGCCGCGTAGCGCGCCAGCTCGGCGCCGAAGCAGGCGTCGGCCGGCGCCTCGTACAGCGTCGCTTCGGTGCCCGAGTCGAACTCGTGCCGCGCCAGCGTCAGCACGCGCGCGTCGAGATGGCGGCGGATGCGATCCAGCACCTCGGCCCAGGCGCCGTCCTCGACACCCGCGGCATGGATCGCGTGCACGAGCGCGGCCAGCGTGCCCGACGCGCCCTGCTGCCGCGTGACCGTTCTCGGCATGCCCCCGCTCCCCCGCGAATCGGCCGATTCTGGGGGCCGGGCCGCGCCTGTCAACCCGGCCCTGCACCGAGCAGGGGCGTGTTTCCCGCATGGCCCGCGCCGCGACGATTCGCTACCCTGCCCGACGACGGACCGGGGCGATGCTGCGAGTCAAGCGCGAATACCAGTCGTGGGTGGCGAACGAGTCGCTCGAGGACTATGCGCTGCGCTATGCGGCCGGCTCGTACCGGCGCTGGCGCCCCGGCGTCGTCGCGAACACTGCGCTCGGCGGCATCTCGTTCCTCGCGCTGGAGGCGATCGGCGCGAGCATCACGCTGAGCTTCGGCTTCCAGAACGCGCTGCTCGCGGTGCTGGTGGTCTCGCTGCTGATCTTCGTCATCAGCCTGCCGATCGCCTACTGGTGCGCGAAGGCCAACGTCGACATCGACCTGCTGACGCGCGGCGCCGGCTTCGGCTACATCGGCTCGACGATCACCTCGCTGATCTACGCCAGCTTCACCTTCATCTTCTTCGCCATTGAAACCGCCATCTGGGCGCAGGCGCTGCACCTGGCGATCGGCCTGGACCTCGCGCTGGGCTACCTGCTGTGCTCGCTGGTCATCCTGCCGGTGGTGTTCTTCGGCGTCACCGCGATCAACAAGCTGCAGGCGTGGACGCAGCCGGTCTGGGTGCTGATGCTGCTGCTGCCGTTCGGCTTCGTGCTGGCCAAGGATCCCGGCCTGCTGCAGGCCTGGACCGCGCACGAGGTCGGCGGCGGCTTCAACCCGCTGCTGTTCGGCGCCGCCGCCGGCGTGATGTTCTCGCTCGTGCCGCAGATCGGCGAGCAGGCCGACTACCTGCGCTTCCTGCCCGCGCGCACGGCCGCCAACCGCGTGCGCTGGTGGACGGCGATGCTCGCCGCCGGGCCCGGCTGGATCGTGCTCGGCGCGCTCAAGGTCACCGCCGGCAGCCTGCTGGCCGTGCTCGCGCTGCGCCTGGGCAGCAGCGCGGCGCAGGCGGTCGAGCCGGTGCACATGTTCGTGCACGCCTACCGCCACGTCGTCGACGACCCGGCCCTCGCCCTCGGCCTGGCCACCGTGTTCGTGACGATCTCGCAGGTCAAGATCAACGTCACCAACGCCTACTGCGGTTCGCTCGCCTGGTCGAACTGTTTCGTGCGGCTGGCGCACTACCACCCCGGGCGCGTGGTCTGGCTGGTGTTCAACGTCGTCATCGCGCTGCTGCTGTCGCTGCTGGGCATCTTCGAGACGCTGGAGGCGGTGCTCTCGGTGTATTCGACGGTCGCGATCGCCTGGGTCGGCGCGCTCGTCGCCGACCTCACGGTGCTCAAGCGCACCGGCATCAGCCCGCCGTACATCGAGTTCAAGCGTGCCCACCTGTACGACATCAACCCGGTAGGCTGCGGCGCGACGCTGATCGCCGCCGCGCTCGCGCTGCTGGCCTATGCCGGCGCCTTCGGCGAGTGGGGGCGCGCGTTCTTCGGCTTCATCGCGCTCGGCGTGTCCTTCGTCGCCGCGATCGCGATCGGCTACGCCACGCGCGGCCGCTACTACATCGCCCGGCCGGACCTGCACTACCGCCATCAGCCGCCGGGCACGCTGGTCAACTGCTGCATCTGCGAGCGCGACTACGAGGCGCCGGACATGGTGCACTGCCCGTTCTACGCCGGCCCGGTGTGCTCGCTGTGCTGCGGCCTGGAGCTGCACTGCCACGACCACTGCAAGCGCCCTGCCGGCGCCGCGGCGGTGCCGACGGTCGGCCTGCGCACGCGCCAGTGGCGCCGCCTGGGGCGCTTCCTCGGCCTGATGTCGGTGTCGGCGGCGCTGCTCGGCGCGGCCTTCCTGCTGACCTACCGCTTCATGGACCTGCACGTTCCCGGCGGCGACGCCGAGATGGTGCGCGTGCTGGTGCGGCTGTACATCGCTTCGCTGGTGGTGGCGTCGATCGGCGTGTGGTGGATGGTGCTGTCGCACGAAGGCCAGGAGCAGTCGGAACGCGAGCTGCTCGAGTCGATGGCGCACCTGGAGCAGACCCGGCGCGAGCTGGTCGAGACCGAGAAGCTCGCCGCGCTCGGCGGCCTGGTGGCCGGCGTCGCGCACGAGATCAACACGCCGGTGGGGATCGCGGTCAGCACCGCCTCCTTCCTGCGCGACCGCACCGGCGCCGTGCGCGCCGAAGCCGAGGCCGGCCGGCTCGACGCCGGCGCGATGCGCCGCTACCTCGGCGAGGCCGCCGACGCGGCCCGGCTGCTGCTGTCGAACGCGACCCGGCTGGCCAAGCTGGTGCAGAACTTCAAGCAGCTCGCGGTCGACCGGATCAGCGAACCGCGCCAGCGCTTCGAGCTGCGCGAGACGGTCGAGGGCGCGCTGCGCGAGCTGCAGCCGCGGCTGGCCGAGCAGCGCGTCGCGCTGCGGCTGGACCTGCCGCCCGGCCTGGCGCTGGAGAGCTACCCGGTGGCGCTGGCGCAGGTGGTGACGAACCTGGTCGTGAACGCGCTGCAGCACGCCTTCGAGCCCGGCCGGGCCGACGCCTGCATCGAGCTGCGCGCGCGCCGCGTCGAAGCCGACGAGCTGCTGCTCGAGGTGGCCGACAACGGCCGCGGCATCCCGGCCGAACTGCACGCGCGCGTGTTCGAGCCCTTCTTCACCACGCGCCGCGGGCTCGGCGGCAGCGGCCTCGGCCTGCACATCGTGAACCAGATCGTCACGCGGCAGCTCGGCGGCGCGATCGCGCTCGAATCCGCTCCCGGCGCGGGCACGCGTTTCCGGATCCGCGCGCCGCTGGTCGCGCGCCACGCGCCGGACATCGGCCGTATCCTCGTCCAGCCGCCGGAGCCGCGCCGCGATGACCGCTGACCCCGCCCCCGAGACGCTGCCCGCGCGCTGGAAGGTGCTGCTCGTCGACGACGAACCGGACGTGCACGAGGTCTCGCGCCTGATCCTCGCCGGCCTCGGCTTCGAGGGCCGGCCGGTCGAGCTGCTGTCGGCCGGCTCGGCGGCGCAGGCGCGCGAGCTGCTCGCGCTGCACGGCGACATCGCGCTCGCGCTGGTCGACGTGGTGATGGAGACCGACGACGCCGGCATCACGCTGGTGCGCCACATCCGCGACCGGCTGCACGACCACGACATGCAGATCGTGCTGCGCACCGGCCAGCCCGGCATGGCACCGGAGCAGGAGATCGTGCCGCAGTACGAGGTCAACGGCTACTTCCTCAAGACCGAGCTCACCGCGCAGCGGCTGCAGTCGATCGTGATCGCCGGGCTGCGCAGCTTCCGCCATGCACGCTCGCTGCGCCGGGCGCCGCCGCGGCCGCCGCCACGCCCCCTTCTTTTCTCGCGGAGCTGTTTTTGATTTTTTCTTTTTTGT
>JAFLDG010000380.1 GCA_017302495.1 Burkholderiales bacterium | reverse complement strand
CCGGCCGTGGAAGCCGCGTCCGAAGCCCGCGCCCCGGTGCCGGCGAACGAACAGGTCGCGCTGGCACGCTGACCCGGCGGCAAGGCCGCTACACTGCAGCCTGCCGCGCGACTGGCGATGAGGCCGGCCGGCCGAGGTGGATGACCACCAGGGAGCGCGGCGCACGGGCTGCAAGGCCGTGCGATCGAGCCGCTCGCCTGGGCAGCCCCCGCCCGCCACGCCGGTGCACCGGCGGGTGTCGCGGTGCGACGGGACCGTCTGCAACCCCGACGAGGACTGCCATGTTCGACCGCCAACGCTCCACCATCGCCAACGTCGACCCCGAGGTCTGGGCCGCGATCGAGGCCGAGAACCGCCGCCAGGAAGAGCACATCGAGCTGATCGCGAGCGAGAACTACACCTCGCCGGCGGTCATGGCCGCCCAGGGCAGCCAGCTGACCAACAAATACGCCGAGGGTTACCCCGGCCGGCGCTACTACGGCGGCTGCGAGAACGTCGACGTCGTCGAGAACCTGGCGATCGACCGGCTGAAGCGCCTCTTCGACGCCGGCTACGCCAACGTGCAGGCGAACTCCGGCAGCCAGGCGAACCAGGCGGTGTTCTTCGGCCTGCTCCAGCCCGGCGACACGATCATGGGCATGAGCCTGGCCGAAGGCGGCCACCTGACCCACGGCATGGCGCTGAACATGAGCGGCAAGTGGTTCAAGGTGGTCAGCTACGGCCTCGACGCCAACGAGGCCATCGACTACGACGCGATGGAGCGCCTGGCGCACGAGCACCGGCCGAAGCTGATCATCGCCGGCGCCAGCGCCTACAGCCTGCGCATCGACTTCGAGCGCTTCGCCCGCGTGGCCAAGGCCGTCGGCGCGGTCTTCATGGTCGACATGGCGCACTACGCCGGGCTGATCGCCGCCGGCGTCTACCCGAACCCGGTGCCGCACGCCGACGTGGTGACCAGCACCACGCACAAGAGCCTGCGCGGCCCGCGCGGCGGCATCGTGCTGACGAATCACGAAGAGATCGCGAAGAAGATCAACAGCGCGATCTTCCCCGGTCTGCAGGGCGGCCCGCTGATGCACGTGATCGCCGGCAAGGCGGTGGCGTTCCAGGAAGCGCTGCAGCCGGAATTCAAGGCCTACCAGCAGCAGGTGGTGGCGAACGCGAAGGTGCTGGCCGAGACGCTGATCGAGCGCGGCCTGCGCATCGTCAGCGGCCGCACCGAGAGCCACGTGATGCTGGTCGACCTGCGGCCGAAGGGCCTCACGGGCAAGGAAGCGGAAGCCGTGCTCGGCCAGGCGCACATGACCTGCAACAAGAACGGCATCCCGAACGACCCGCAGAAGCCGATGGTGACCAGCGGCATCCGCCTCGGCACGCCGGCGCTGACCACGCGCGGGTTCCAGGAGGAGCAGACGCGCCAGACCGCGCACCTGATCGCCGACGTGCTCGACCGGCCGCACGATGCCGACCACATCGCCGCGGTGCGCGCCCGGGTCGCGGCGCTGACGCGCGACTTCCCGGTCTATCGCTGACGGGGCCGCCCGGCGCCGCGATGCGCTGCCCGTACTGCAACCACGCCGAGACGCAGGTCGTCGAGACCCGCGAGTCCGACGACGGCGGCGTGATCCGCCGCCGCCGCCGCTGCACCCACTGCGACAAGCGCTTCACGACCTACGAACGGGCCGAGATCGCGTTCCCCGCGGTGGTCAAGAAGGACGGCTCGCGGGTGGAGTTCGACGCCGCGAAGCTGCGCGCATCGATGCTGCTCGCGCTGCGCAAGCGCCCGGTCGGCACCGAGCAGGTCGACGCCGCGCTCGAGCGCATCCACGACAAGCTGCTCGCCGGCGGCGCGCGCGAAGTCAGCAGCGCGCGCCTGGGCGAGCTGCTGATGCGCGAGCTGAAGCGCCTGGACAAGGTGGCCTACGTGCGCTTCGCGTCGGTCTACCGCAGCTTCGAGGACGTGGACGAGTTCCGGCAGCTGATCCGCGACATCTGACGCCACCGAGCCGGCCGCGCGCCGCACGGCCTGCCCGCCGTCTCCCCCATCCGGGGGGAGACGCGAGGGGGCCCTCCGAAGATGCCGGCGCGGCCCCCCGCGCCGGGGAAGCGCGCCGGCTCCCTCCTGCCTACAGTGACCGGCATCCGATCACTGCCCGCAGGAGCGCCTCATGAACCGCACCCTCCGCCGCCCGCTGACCCTGCGCCGCGCCCAGGCCGGCGTGACGCTGGTCGAATCCACGGTCGCCACCGCGCTGGTCGCGGTGATCGGCACGCTGGCCGTGCCCGGCTTCGAAGACGCGATCCAGCGCCGCCACCTCGAAGGCGCGGCCAGCCAGCTGGAAACCGATCTGCACTACGTGCGCGCCGCCGCGGTCGCGCGCCACGCGCCGCTGCGCGTGAGCTTCGAGAGCGGCCCCGCCGGCAGCTGCTACGTGATCCACACCGGCGCCGCCGGCGCCTGCCGGTGTGTCGACGCCGACACCCCGGTCTGCGCGCCCGGCGCCCAGGCCGAGCGCAGCGTACGCTTCGCGGCCGGCGAACGGATCGGCCTGAAGGCCAACGTCGGCTCGGTGCTCTTCGACCCGGTCAAGGGCACGTCCACGCCGGCCGCGACCGTGCAGTTCACGAGCCGCAGCGGCGCACAGGTGCGGCAGGTGGTCAACATCATGGGCCGGGTGCGCTCGTGCTCGCCGAACGCGGCCTTGCCCGGCATCAAGCGCTGCTGACGGCGCCTGTGGCCCGGCCGATGAGCGGCAGCCTGCGCCCGACGGACGGTCGGCGACGCCGGAACGTGACAGGGGTCACGCTTCGATAATGAAGTCATGTCCCTGGCCCGCGCCGTGCCGCTTCGCGGCTTCACGTTGATCGAAGTGATCATCGTGGTCGCGGTGCTGGGTGTACTCGCCGCCGTGGCACTGCCGAGCTTCCTCGATTCGATCCGCAAGGGCCGCCGTTCGGAGGCCATGGGCGCGCTCGCCCAGGTGCAGCAGGCGCAGGAGCGCTGGCGTGCGAACCACGCGGCCTATGCCGACAACGACAAGCTGTCGGCCGCGCATCCGGCCGGGCTGGGTGTCGCGGCGACCACGGGCAGCGGCTACTACGCGGTCGCCATCAGCGGCGCCGACGGCAACGGCTACACCGTCACCGCGGAGGCACGCAGCGGGACGCTGCAGTACGGCGACACCGCCTGCCGCAAGCTGACGCTGCAGATGGAAGGCGGCAACATCATCTACGGCTCGGCCAACGCCGGCGGCACGGTCGACACCACCGGAGCGTCTCGATGCTGGGCGCGCTGAAGCACCGCGGGCCGCGCGGCGCGCGCGGACTGACGATGGTAGAGATGATGGTCGTGGTCGCGATCGCGGCCGTGATCCTGACGCTCAGCGCGCCGTCGATGCGCGACTTCCTGGCCCGGCAGCGGGTCGCCGCGGTCAACGCCGAGTTGGTGACCGACCTGCAGTTCGCGCGGTCGGAGGCGATCGCCCGCAGCCGAGAGGTTTACGTCACGTTCCGCATCGACCATGACGCGCTGACCTGCTACACGGTACACACGCTGGGCACGGTCGGCCGCTGCGACTGCCGCCGAGCAATCGGATCGGCCTGCGACGCCCTGCCCGAAGTGCAGGAGATCAAGACCGTGCAGGTGCCGCGCTCGACCAGCGTTACCCTGCAGCCGCCCGACGCCCCGGCGAACCGAATCGTGTTCAGCAAGACCCAGGGGCTCGCGGCCTGGGAAGGGCACTACGCGAGCGACCCGAACTACGTCGCCGACTGGGCCGACTTCCCGGTGGGCGTCGAAAGTTCGCGCAGCGGGAAGCTGCGCACCCAGGTGAACATCGCCGGACGGCCGCAGGTGTGCTCGCCGGGCGGCTCGATCCGCGGGGCGGCGGCATGTGCACCCTGAGCGCCCCCGCCGCGGCGTGGCGCCCGGCCCGCCCCCGATGGGGGTCGAGCCGAGGGACAGGGCGCCGCCCGCTCGAGGGTGCGCGCCGGTGTCGCCCCGGCCGCCGGCGGCGCGCCGCGGGCCTGTCGCTGGTCG
>JAFLDG010000038.1 GCA_017302495.1 Burkholderiales bacterium | reverse complement strand
GGCCCCGGGGCCGGCGTTCGGCGGCCTGCGCCTCGATGCCGAACAGGGCGCGGTCTACCACGGCGCGCAGGTGCTGGACCTGCCGCCGCGCGAGTCGGCGCTGCTGCGCGCGCTGCTCCAGCGCCCGGGCCGGGCCGTGGCCAAGGAGCGGCTGTGCGAGCAGGTCTTTCCGGACGAGCAGGCGGTGGCGACCGAGGCGATCGAGGTCGTGGCCTATCGGCTGCGCAAGAGGCTCGCCGGCACCGGCGTGCGGCTGGTCACGCTGCGCGGCCTGGGCTACCTGCTGCAGGCCGAGCCTTGAGCGCGGCCTGGACCGCGCCGTGGGGGCGGCTGTCGCTGCGCAGCCGGCTGCTGCTCGGCATCCTGCTGCCGGTGCTCGGGCTGGTGGCGCTGAACACGGTAAGCCTGTACCGCGAGGCGCTGCGCAATGCGAACATGGCCTACGACCGCACGCTGCTCGCATCGGCGAAGGTGATCGGCGAGCAGCTCGAGGTCGACGCCGCCGCGACGCCGCCGCGGCTGCGCTCGACCGTGCCGTATTCGGCGCTCGAGGCCTTCGAGGCCGACCTGCGCAGCCGCATGGTCTACAAGGTCACCGGCTTTCACGGCGAAACCGTCTCCGGCTACGACGACCTGCCGCGCTGGACCGGGCGCCTGCCGGAGCGCAGCCTCTATGCGGCGCTGGTCGACTTCTACGACGACCGGTACCAGGGCGCGCCGGTGCGCGTGGCGGTGCTGCTGCAGCCGGTGGCGGGCACCGGCGGCCTCGGCATGGCGACGATCCAGGTCGCCGAGACGCTGGAACTGCGCCAGACGCTGGCCCGGCAGCTGCTGATCGACACGCTGTGGCGGCAGGCGCTGCTGCTCGCGGTGATCGCGCTGGTCGTGATCGGCGTCGTGCAGGCGGCCACGCGGCCGGTGCGCGAGCTGTCGGCGGCGCTGCGCGGCCGGGCCGAGAACGACCTGTCGCCGATCGCCGCCGCCGGCGCGCCGCACGAGCTGCGGCCGCTGCTCGACGCGACGAACCAGGTGATGGCGCGGCTGGCCCACCTGCTCGAGCACCAGAAGCGCTTCGTGCGCGACACCGCGCACCAGCTGCGCACGCCGCTGGCGGTGCTGAAGACGCAGCTGCAGTCGGCGCTGCGCGGCGATGTCGCACCGACGCAGGCGCTGCAGGAGATCGACCACACGGTGCAGCGCGCGACCCAGCTCGCCAACCAGATGCTCGCGCTGGCCAAGGTCGAGCAGCTGCGCCAGCAGGGCGACGCGCCGGTGCTCGACTGGGCGCCGATCGTGCGCGAGGTCGCGCTCGACCTGGGCCCGCTGATCGCGCAGGCGCGGCTCGACTTCCGGATCGAGACCGCCGCCGCGCCGGTGCGCGCGCACGACTGGGCGCTGCGCGAGCTGACGCGCAACCTGCTGCACAACGCCTGGAAGTTCTCGCGCGAGGGCAGCGGGCTGGCCGTGACCCTGCGCACCGACGCCGGCGCCGCCGAGCTGACGGTGGCCGACGGCGGGCCGGGGCTGCCGGCCGAGCTGCGGCACACGCTGTTCCAGCCCTTCGCTACCGGCCGGCCGCCCGGCGACGGCCGCAGCGGCTCGGGCCTGGGCCTGGCCATCTGCCACGAGATCGTCGTCTCGCTCGGCGGACAGATCGCGCTGCGCAACCGCGGCCAGCCGCCGGTCGGGCTCGACGCCGTGGTGCGCCTGCCGCTGGCCGACAATCCGCCACGATGACCGAACGACCCGAGGCGATGCGCCTGGACAAGTGGCTCTGGGCGGCCCGCTTCTACAAGACCCGCACGCTGGCCGCGCAGGCCGTGGTGCGAGGGCGCATCGAGGTCAACGGCCAGCCGGCCAAGCCGGCGCGCGAGTTGCACGTCGGCGACCGGGTCGACCTGCGGCTGGATGCGCTGCACCGGACGGTACGGGTGCTCGGCCTGGCGGCGCAGCGCGGGCCGGCGCCGCAGGCGCAGGCGCTCTACGCCGAGACGCCCGAAAGCCTGGCCCGTGGCCGCGCCCTGGCCGAACAGCGGCGCCATGGCGTGGAGCCGGCCCGGACCCTGACGCAGGGCCGGCCGACGAAACGCGACCGGCGCACGCTGGCCGACTGGCAGCGCTGGAGCGCGTCGGTCGACGATCGTTGACCGGCGACCCGGCCGGCGCGTCCGCCCCGCCCCCCGATGACCCTTGAAACCACCGGCCGTGCGCCCATATGCCCCGGATCGAGCGCTGCAGATCCCATGAACCCGAACGAACCGACTCCCGCAGAGAACGAATCCATCCCCGCCACGGACAACGGCGACCGGCCGGGGCCGGCGGACGACCAGGCGCCGCCGGCCCGCCCGGCGAATCCCGAGCAGCGCCTCGCCGAGGCCGAGGCCCGGCTCGCCGCGATGTCCGACGCCTACCTGCGCGCCAAGGCCGAGGCCGAGAACACCCGCCGCCGGGCCGAGGAAGAGATGAGCAAGGCGCGCCGGTTCGCGGTCGAGGCCTTCGCCGAGAGCCTGCTGCCGGTGCGCGACAGCCTGGAGGCGGCGATCGCGCAGACCGAGGCCACGCGCGAGCAGGTGCTGGAAGGCGTGCATGCCACGCTGCGCCAGTTGCACGGCGTGCTGGAGCGCAACAAGGTCGTGCCGATCGATCCGCCCACGGGCACGAAGTTCGACCCGCACCAGCACCAGGCGATCAGCATGGTGCCCGCCGAGCAGGAACCCAACACCGTGGTGACGGTGCTGCAGAAGGGCTACCTGATCGCCGAGCGCGTGCTGCGTCCGGCGCTGGTCACGGTGGCTGCGGCGCGCTAGCGGGACCGATCGACACGCCGCGGCGGCGCCGCATTGAATTCGAACCCGAACGACCCTAAATCAACGACAAGCCAACTCACAGGAGCCGCAGCAATGGGCAAGATCATCGGCATCGACCTCGGCACGACGAACTCGTGCGTGTCGATCATGGAGGGCAACTCCACCAAGGTCATCGAGAACAGCGAGGGCGCGCGCACGACGCCGTCGATCGTCGCCTACCAGGAGGACGGCGAGATCCTGGTCGGCGCCTCGGCCAAGCGCCAGGCGGTGACGAACCCGAAGAACACGCTGTACGCGGTCAAGCGGCTGATCGGCCGCAAGTTCACCGAGAAGGAAGTGCAGAAGGACATCGACCTGATGCCCTTCAAGATCACCGCCGCCGACAACGGCGACGCCTGGGTCGAGGTGCGCGGCAAGAAGCTCGCGCCGCCGCAGGTCAGCGCCGAGGTGCTGCGCAAGATGAAGAAGACCGCCGAGGACTACCTCGGCGAGGAAGTGACCGAGGCCGTGATCACGGTGCCGGCCTACTTCAACGACAGCCAGCGCCAGGCGACCAAGGACGCCGGCCGCATCGCCGGCCTGGACGTGAAGCGCATCATCAACGAGCCGACCGCGGCCGCGCTCGCCTTCGGCCTGGACAAGCACGGCAAGGGCGACCGCAAGATCGCGGTCTTCGACCTCGGCGGCGGCACCTTCGACATCAGCATCATCGAGATCGCCGACGTCGACGGCGAGAAGCAGTTCGAGGTGCTGTCGACCAACGGCGACACCTTCCTCGGCGGCGAGGACTTCGACCAGCGCATCATCGACTACATCGTCACCGAGTTCCGCAAGGACCAGGGCGTCGACCTGACGAAGGACGTGCTCGCGCTGCAGCGGCTGAAGGAAGCGGCCGAGAAGGCGAAGATCGAGCTGTCGAACAGCACCCAGACCGACATCAACCTGCCCTACGTCACCGCCGATGCGTCGGGCCCGAAGCACCTGAACCTCAAGCTCACGCGCGCCAAGCTCGAGAGCCTGGTCGAGGACCTGATCGAGCGCACGATCGAACCCTGCCGGATCGCGATCAAGGACGCGGGCGTGAAGGTGGGCGAGATCGACGACGTGATCCTGGTCGGCGGCATGACGCGCATGCCCAAGGTGCAGGACAAGGTCAAGGCCTTCTTCGGCAAGGAACCGCGCAAGGACGTCAACCCCGACGAGGCGGTGGCCGTCGGCGCGGCGATCCAGGGCCAGGTGCTGGGCGGCGAGCGCAAGGACGTGCTGCTGCTCGACGTCACCCCGCTGAGCCTCGGCATCGAGACGCTGGGCGGCGTGATGACGAAGATGATCAAGAAGAACACCACGATCCCGACCAAGTTCAGCCAGGTGTTCTCCACCGCCGACGACAACCAGCCGGCGGTCACGATCAAGGTGTTCCAGGGCGAGCGCGAGATGGCCTCGGGCAACAAGAGTCTGGGCGAGTTCAACCTCGAGGGCATTCCGCCGGCGCCGCGCGGGCTGCCGCAGATCGAGGTCACCTTCGACATCGACGCGAACGGCATCCTGCACGTGGGCGCCAAGGACAAGGCCACCGGCAAGGAGAACAAGATCACCATCAAGGCGAACTCGGGCCTGAACGAGGCCGAGATCGAGAAGATGGTCAAGGACGCCGAGGCCAATGCGGCCGAGGATCACCGCAAGTTCGAGCTGGCCACCGCGCGCAACCAGGCCGATGCGATGCTGCACTCGGTGAAGAAGAGCCTCGCCGAGCATGGCGACAAGCTCGACGCCGGCGAGAAGGAGAAGATCGAGGCCGCGCTGAAGGCCGCCGAGGAGGCGATCAAGGGCGACGACAAGGCCGAGATCGAGGCCAAGACCGAGGCGCTGATGACCGCGAGCCAGAAGCTCGGCGAGAAGATGTACGCCGAGCAGGCGGCCGCGGCCCAGGCCGCGGGCGGTGCCGGCGCCGAGCACGCGCCCGGCGCCCAGGCCGCGCCGTCCCAGCCGGCCGACGACAACGTGGTCGATGCCGAGTTCAAGGAAGTGAAGAAGTGACCTTCCGGCCGGCCCGCGCGAGCGGGTCGCCGCGAGATCTCGCCGCGTTCGAGGTGCAGGGCCCGGCCCGGCTCCCGCCGCGGCGGTTCCGTTTCTGATCCCGGATCGATTTCCATGGCAAAGCGCGACTACTACGACGTGCTCGGCGTGCCCCGCAACGCCAGCGACGACGACATCAAGAAGGCCTACCGCAAGCTGGCCATGAAGCACCACCCCGACCGCAACCAGGGGGACAAGGCCAAGGCCGCGGAGGAGAAGTTCAAGGAGGCCAAGGAGGCCTACGAGATGCTGTCCGACGCGCAGAAGCGCGCGGCCTACGACCAGTTCGGCCATGCCGGGGTCGACCCGAACCTGGGCGCGGGCCGGGGCGGCCCCGGGCCCGAGGGCTTCGGCGGCTTCGCCGAGGCCTTCGGCGACATCTTCGGCGACATCTTCGGCGGCGCCGGCGGCCGGCGCGGCGGCGGCCAGCAGGTCTATCGCGGCAACGACCTGAGCTACGCGATGGAGATCACGCTCGAGGAGGCGGCGCGCGGCAAGGACACGCAGATCCGCATCCCGAGCTGGGATACCTGCGATACCTGCCACGGCAGCGGCGCGAAGCCGGGCACGAGCCCGAAGACCTGCACCACCTGCAACGGCAGCGGCACGGTGCACCTGCGCCAGGGCTTCTTCAGCATCCAGCAGACCTGCCCGCACTGCCGCGGGTCGGGCAAGATCATTCCCGACCCCTGCGCAGCCTGCAGCGGCGCCGGCAAGATCAAGCGGCAGAAGACGCTCGAGGTGAAGATCCCGGCGGGCATCAACGAGGGCATGCGCATCCGCTCCGCCGGCAACGGCGAGCCGGGCAGCAACGGCGGGCCGAACGGCGACCTGTACATCGAGATCCGGGTCAGGCCGCACGAGATCTTCGAGCGCGACGGCGACGACCTGCACTGCACCGTGCCGGTCGGCCTGACCACGGCCGCGCTCGGCGGCACGATCGAGGTGCCGACGCTCGGCGGCAACGCCGAGATCGAACTGCCCGAAGGCACGCAGCACGGCAAGACCTTCCGCCTGCGCGGCAAGGGCATCAAGGGCATCCGGTCCAGCTATCCGGGCGACCTGTACTGCCATGTCGCGGTCGAGACGCCGGTCAAGCTGACCGAGCACCAGCGCAAGCTGCTGAAGGAGCTCGACGAGTCGTTCCGCAAGTCCGGCGACCGGCATTCGCCGAACGCGAAGAGCTGGACCGACCGGGTCAAGGACCTGTTCAAGTAGGCCGGCCGCGGGCCGGCCCTCGGCGCCGGCATCCGGGCCCCGTCAGGTCAGAACAGCCGGCCCTGCGTGTCGGCGGCCGTGGCGTCTGGCCGGCGGAACTGCGTCAGGTCGAGTTCGACCCGCTCGCGGTTCAGGCCGAGCCGGGCGCAGGCCTTGTCGAAGCGCTGGCGCAGCAACGCGGCCCAGGTGCCGGTGCCGGTCATGCGCGTGCCGAAGCGGGCGTCGTAGTCACGCCCGCCGCGCATCTCGCGCAGCCGCGCCAGCACCCGGGCCGCCCGGTCCGGGAAGTGCTGCTGCAGCCAGTGCTGAACCAGCGGGTTCACCTCCCACGGCAGGCGCAGCACGATGCTGAAGGCGCGGGTGGCGCCGGCGGCAGCGGCCGCTTCGAGCACGCGCTCGAGTTCGGGTTCGTTGACGAACGGAATCACCGGCGAGACGCTGACGCCGACCGGCACCCCCGCAGCGGCCAGGCGCTCGATCGTCTGCAGGCGCCGGTGCGGCGCCGCGGCGCGCGGCTCCATCACGCGTGCCAGCGCCGGGTCGAGCGTGGTGACCGAGAGGTAGACCGCGACCAGGCGCTCGGCGGCCAGCGGTGCGAACAGGTCGAGGTCACGTTCGACCAGCGCCGACTTGGTGATGACCGAGAACGCGTGCCGATGCGCGGCCAGCACCTCGATCACGCCGCGCGTGATCCGCAGCCGCCGTTCGACCGGTTGGTACGCATCCGTCACCGAGCCGAGGTTCAGCATCTTCGGCTCGTAACCCGGCCGGGCGAAGGCCGCGCGCAGCGCGTCGGCGGCATTGACCTTGGCAATGATGCGGGTCTCGAAGTCGATCCCCGGCGACAGGTTCAGGTAGCTGTGCGTCGGCCGCGCATAGCAGTAGACGCAGCCGTGTTCGCAGCCGCGGTACGGGTTGATCGACAGGTCGAAGCCGACGTCCGGCGAATCGTTGCGGGCGAGGATCTCGCGCACCCGCTCCTCGAGCACCTGCGTGGCCGGCGGCAGCGGCGCGTCGGCCGCGGGCTGCGCGAGCGCGCTCCAGCCATCGTCGAAGGCCTCGCGCCGGTCGGCGCTGAAGCGGTGCGCGATCGCCCAGGCCGTGCCGCGGCCCTTCAGCGCGGCCAGCGGGAGCCGGTGTTCCTCCTCGGGTGCGATCGGCGACATACTGTATTTTCATACAGCTTCCTGCGCCCGGCAAGGGTCGCCGCCGCCGGGCCGGATGCGCCGGCGGTCAGTAACCGCCGTCGCTGCCGGGCGCGAGGTTGTCGAAACGGGTCAGCGGCTTCAGGAAGGTCAGCCGCAACGTGCCGGTCGGGCCGTTGCGCTGCTTGCCGATGATGATCTCCGCGACGCCGGGTTCCTTCGACTCCTTGTTGTAGTACTCGTCGCGGTAGATGAACATGATGACGTCGGCGTCCTGCTCGATCGCGCCGGACTCGCGCAGGTCGCTCATCATCGGCCGCTTGTCGTTGCGCGTCTCGACACTGCGGTTCAGCTGCGACAGCGCGATCACCGGGCACTGCAGCTCCTTGGCCAGCGCCTTCAACCCGCGCGAGATCTCGCCGATCTCGGTCGCGCGGTTCTCGTCGCTGCTGCTCGAGCCGCTCATCAGCTGCAGGTAGTCGACGACGATCAGGCCGAGCGTGCCGCCGAACTGGCGCGCCATGCGCCGCGCGCGGGCGCGCAGTTCGGCCGCGTTCAGCGCCGGGGTCTCGTCGATGTAGAGCTGGACGCGGCCGAGCCGGTCCACCGCCTCGGCCAGCCGCTCCCATTCGTCGTTGCGCAGCGCGCCGGTACGCAGGTGCTGCTGGTCGATGCGGCCGAGCGAGCCGACCATGCGCAGCGCGAGCTGGGCCGCGCCCATCTCCATCGAGAACACCAGCACCGGCAGGCCCTCGGCGACCGCGACGTGCTCGGCGATGTTCAGCGCGAACGCGGTCTTGCCCATCGACGGCCGTGCGGCGAGCACGATCAGGTCGCCCTTCTGCAGCCCGGCGGTGTACTTGTCCAGCTCGTAGAAGCCGGTGCGCACGCCGGTCACCTCCTCGGCGCCGTTCTCGGCCAGCTCGTTGACCCGGTCGATCAGCGCGGTCACGAGCTTGTCGATGCCCTGGAAGCCCTGGCGCGTGCGCGAGCCCTCCTCGCCGATCTTGAACACCAGCCCCTCGGCCTCGTCGAGTATCTGCACCACCGGCCGGCCCTGGGTGTTGAAGGCCGAGGTCGCGATCTCGTCGCTGGCCGCGATCAGCTTGCGCAGGATCGCGCGCTCGCGCACGATCTCGGCGTAGCGCCGCATGTTCGCCGCGCTCGGCACGCTCTGCGCCAGGTCGTTCAGGTAGCTCAGTCCGCCGCAGTCCTGCGCCCGGCCGTGCGCCTGCAGCTGCTCGAAGACCGTGATCACGTCCGCCGGCTTGCCGGCCTGGATCAGCCCGCCGACCGCGGCGAAGATCAGCCGGTGCTCGTGGCGGTAGAAGTCGCTCTCGCCGAGCAGGTCGGCGGCACGGTCCCAGGCCAGGTTGTCGATCAGCAGGCCGCCCAGCACGCTCTGCTCGGCCTCGTTCGAGTTCGGCGGGACGCGCAGCCGCGCCACCTCGGCGTCCTGCGCGCCCGGAACGGAGGAGTCGAAGACGGCGGGCATGCGATCGATCATACGGCGGGCCGGGTCAGCGGCCTGTGGACGCGGCTGTGGACAAGCGGTGCGCGGCCGGTGGACAGCTCGACACCCCGAGAAAGCGCGAAGGCCGGCGCGAGCCGGCCTTCGGACGACGGTCGGGCAGGCGTCAGGCGGTTTCGCCGACCACCTGCACCGTGACCTCGGCGACCACGTCGCCGTGCGGCGCCACGGTCACCGGATGGTCGCCGGTGACCTTCAGCGGCCCGTGCGGCATGCGCACCTGCGCCTTCGCGACGGCCAGGCCCATCTTGGTCAGGCCCTCGGCAACGTCGGCATTGGTCACCGAGCCGAACAGCCGGCCGTCGACGCCGGCCTTCTGCACGATCCGCACGACCTTGCCGTTGAGCTGCTCGGCCAGCGTCTGGGCCGCGGCGAGCTTGTCGGCGGCGGCCTTCTCGAGCTCGGCGCGCTTCGCGTCGAACTCCTTGATCGCGGCCTCGGTCGCACGCCGCGCGCGCCGCGTCGGGATCAGGTAGTTGCGTGCGAAGCCGTCCTTGACCTTGACGACGTCGCCGAGGTTGCCGAGGTTCGGGATCTTCTCCAGCAGGATGATCTGCATGTCGGGCTCCGGATCAGACCTTGTGCTTGTCGGAATACGGCAGCAGCGCGAGGAAGCGCGCCCGCTTGATCGCGGTGGTCAGCTGCCGCTGGTAGAACGCACGCGTGCCGGTCAGGCGGGCCGGCGTGATGCGGCCGTTCTCGCCGATGAAGTCGCGCAGCACGTCGATGTCCTTGTAGTCGATTTCCTTCACGCCGGCGACGGTGAAGCGGCAGAAGCGCTTGCGGCGGAACAGCAGCGACTGCTGGTTGCGTTTGGGCCGCTTGTCCTTCGAGAAACGGCCTTTGCCACGGGGTGGGGGCATGGGGAACTCCTGGGTGAACTTGTCGAATGGGTGGGGATCAGGCGGCGGCCGGCTCGACCGCGGTGACATGGAAGACGACGCCGCGGCCGTTGCGCGCGCCGGCGAGGAAGCCGGCGAAGGTGCCGTCGCTGCCCAGCGGCAGCGACGCCAGCCCGGCCGTGACCTCGCCCAGCGCCAGCGCCCGCAACTGCAGCGACACCTTGCGCGCCTGCCGGTCCTCGCTCAGCGTGGACTCGTGCTTCAGCTCGAGATCGATCGCCGCGATGCCCGCCGGGGTGTAGCGCAACGCGCCGCGTTCGACGATCCGCGCGCTCAGCAGCAGCCGGTTCAACGCCGCGCCGCCGGCCTCAGCTCGCGGCTGCCGGCGCCGAAGCGGCGCGGCGCGACTCCTCGCGCTCGACCGCCTTCATCATCACCGACGGGGTCGCGATGGCCTCGTCGCGCGCGATGGTGAGGTGGCGCAGCACGGCGTCGTTGAAGCGGAAGCCGGTCTCCAGCTCGTTCAGCGTCTCCTGGCCGCACTCGATGTTCAGGCACAGGTAGTGCGCCTTCGCGAGCTTCTGGATCAAGTAGGCCAGCTGGCGCCGGCCCCAGTCCTCGACCCGGTGGACCCGGCCGCCGGCGCCGGTGACGAGCGTCTTGTAGCGCTCGAGCATCGCCGGCACCTGTTCGCTCTGATCCGGATGGATCAGCAGCACGATCTCGTAATGACGCATGCAGACTCCTTGTGATTTCCGCGAGGGAAGCCGCCCCTGGGGTTGCGTCGTGGCGCCGGTGGTTCCCGGGCGCCTGGGTGGGTGCGGCAAGGTGAAAAGCCGAGCATTATAGCCGGCCGGGTGCCTGCGGCGACGGCAGCGCAGGACCGCCTGAAACGAAGCGGCCCCGGCGCTTCGTCCGGGGCCGCGAGCCGCGGGCCGGGCCCGCGGCGTTTCGGTGCCGTGCCGATCCGTCAGGCCGCGGCGGCCTTGACGTTCGGATAACGCACGTGCTCGACCAGCTCCTGCACCCGGCGCGACGGCTGCGGCGACACCAGGCTGACCAGGATGATCACGGCGAAGCCGAGCGGCACGCCGAAGACGCCTGCCGAGATCGGCAGGATGCCCCACCACAGCTCGATCGGGCTGGTCACGCCGAAGATGCCGCGCAGCCAGGGCTGGGTCGTGGCCATGTAGTAGAACGTGATGCCCAGGCCGGCGATCATGCCGAGCACCGCGCCCCACTTGCTCGCGCGCTTCCAGAACACCCCCAGCACGAGCGCGGGGAAGAACGCCGCCGCCGCGAACGAGAACGCCGCCGACACCAGGAACAGGATGTCCGCCGGCTTCTGCGACGCGACATAGGCCGCCATCAGCGCGACGACGAGCAGCAGGACCTTCGAGATCATCACGCGGCGTGCGGTCGGCGCGTTCGGATCGATCATCTTGTAGTACAGGTCGTGCGACAGCGCGTTCGCGATCGTCAGCAGCAGGCCGTCGGCGGTAGACAGCGCCGCCGCGAGGCCGCCGGCCGCGACCATGCCCGACACCACGTACGGCAGCCCGCCGATCGCCGGCGTGGCCAGCACGATGATGTCGCCGCCGATGCGCATCTCGCCGAGCTGCAGGATGCCGTCCTTGTTCACGTCGCTGACGCTCAGCAGCGCCGGGTCGACCCGGTTCCAGGCGGCGATCCAGTCCGGCAATCGGTCGAACGGCGTGCCGACCAGCGCGGTGAAGATCTCGTACTTGACCAGCACCGCCAGCGCCGGCGCGGTGAAGTACAGCAGGAAGATGAAGAACAGGCTCCAGGTGACCGACTGCCGCGCCTCCTTCACCGACGGCGTCGTGTAGTAGCGCATCAGGATGTGCGGCAGCGCGGCGGTGCCGACCATCAGGCAGAAGGTCAGCGCGAGGAAGTTGCGGCGCGATTCGTCGAAGGTCTTCTGCGCCGCCGCGTCGCCGCTCGGGTTGCCCGCGAACTGCTGCGCATGGCGCGGCATGCCGGCCAGCGGCTTGGCCCGGCCCTCGGCCGCGGCCTTGGCCTTGGTCCAAGCGTCCTTCGCGGCGGCCTCGTTCGCCGGCACGGCGGCCAGGGCCTTCTCGGCGGCCTGGATCTCGGCCACCGCCGCGTTCGCGGCCTTCAGCTCGTCGACCTTCTTCTGCGCCGCGGCGCGCTCGGCGGCGAGCGCGGCCGGCACGTCCTTCAGCTTCGCGCCGAGGTCGTCGGCCTGCTTCTTGAAGACCGCGATGACCTCCTTCTCCTTCGGGTCGTCGATCAGCTTCTGCTCGAGGCCGGTGACCTTCTCCAGCTGGAAGCCGTAGACCGCCTGCGGCACCGGCACACCGGTCTGCTTCACGCTGAGCCACACCACCGGGATCATGTAGGCGATGATCAGGATGATGTATTGCGCGACCTGCGTCCACGTGACCGCGCGCATGCCGCCGAGGAACGAGCAGACCAGGATGCCGCCCAGGCCGACGAAGATGCCGATCTCGAACTGCAGGCCCGACAGCCGCGTCGTGATCAGCCCGACGCCGTAGATCTGCGCCACCACGTAGGTGAACGAGCACAGGATCGCCGCCAGGATGCCGATGAAGCGCGGCAGCTTGCCCTCGTAGCGTTCGCCGAGGAAGTCCGGGATCGTGAACTGGCCGAACTTGCGCAGGTACGGCGCGAGGAACAGCGCGACCAGGCAGTAGCCGCCGGTCCAGCCCATGATGAAGGCCAGTCCGCCGTAGCCGGTGAGGTACAGCGTGCCCGCCATGCCGATGAACGAGGCCGCGCTCATCCAGTCGGCGCCGGTGGCCATGCCGTTGTAGACCGCCGGAACGCGCCGCCCGGCGACGTAGTATTCGGCTGCGTCCGAGGTGCGGCTCATGATGCCGATGCCGGCGTACAGCGCGACGGTCGCGAGCAGGAAGATGAAGCCGATCCACTGCCGCGACAAGCCCATCTGCTCGAGCACCGCGAGCACGATGACGAAGGCGATGAAGCCGCCGGTGTACCAGCCGTAGACCTTGTTCAGCTGCGCCTTGAAGGCGCGGTTGGCCTCGGCGGAGCTGCCGGTGCCGTGTTCGAAGCTCAGTCCTGCCATGTCATTCCTCCTCGGCCACGCCGTGCTCGACGTCGAGGCGGTTCATGTAGTAGGCGTAGTAGCCGATGATCAGCACGTACACGACCAGCGCGCCCTGGGCCCCGACCCAGAAACTGAACGGCCAGCCGAAGAACGAGAAGTTCAGCTCGCGCGCGTAGAACCCGATGACGAAGGTCACGACGAACCAGATCAGCATCAGGACCGACGTGATCCTGAGGTTCTTGCTCCAATACCTCTGCAGGTTTTCACTGACTTGCATACCGGCACCCCTTGGTGATCCCCAACCGCCCTCGCGGGCTCCTCGACGGCCATGCGCACCGTTGCCGGCGCGCGCGCTGCAACCCGCCGCCTTCTCCTCGGAACGCCGACGCCGCGCTCATCGCGCGCCGCCGGGCAGCAGCCCGGTCTCCCGCACCAGCTGGGCGGCGACCTTCGGCTCGAAACCCTCGAGGTGGCGAATGATCTTCACCGCCTCCTCGGGCTCCTTCCTGTCGACCTGAACCCGCGCCAGCTGGTACCAGCCGTACGGGCTCATCGGTTGCAGTTCGGTGTTGCGCTTCAGCGCGTGCACGGCCTCGTCGAGGCGGCCGAGCTTGATCAGGACGAGGCCCTGGCCGTACCAGGCGCGGTCGAGATCGGGCTGGAGCTTGGTCGCGCGGCCGAAGGCCTGCAGCGCCTCGTCGAGCCGGCCCAGTTCCTCGAGCACGAAGCCCAGGTTGAACCAGCTGCGCGCATCGTCCGGCCAGCGCGCGAGCAGCGCGTCGTAGTCGGCGCGCGCGTCCGCCCAGCGCCCGGCCTGCGCGTGCAGGTGCGCGCGGCTGGCGAGCGGATACGCGCGATCGGGAAAGCGCGCGATCATCGTCTCGAAGACCCGCAGCGCGCGGTCGCGGCGGCCGAGCAGCAGCCACAGCACCGCCTCAGCACGCAGCGCAGTCAGTCGGAGCGGAGCAAACATCATCTCCTGCAGTCCGTATAGCCCAACTGTTCGCACATCAAGATTCCGCGCTCTGCGAATACGACAAAGCTGATGAGAAGCAGCAGAAAGAACGTGACCACAGGCACCTGCTGGTCGGACACCTTTGCCGGCATCAATCTGCGCACCAGCCCCGTGAACGGCTTGCTGACGATCTGCAGCACCTGGTAGAACAGGTTGGTCGAGCGCTTCGCACCAGCGAGCACGTACAGCAACCCCTGCCCCGCCAGTGCGAATAGGGCGATCAGGAGCACCAACTGGGCGACTTCAAGAACCTTCAGCATCGGGCCATCACCAGGATGGCGCGCATGCTTTTTTCCGCGCCTTACAGGCTTCTGACAGGTCGCGGGCGCGTGCTCGCAACCCCGACTAGGCATAACCCTGAAGGCGCCGCCCCGCGGCGCCCCCGGCGTCAGCGCCCGGCCAGCCGCAGCCAGGTGTCGACCACCGTGTCCGGGTTCAGCGAGATCGAGACGATGCCCTCGGCCGCGAGCCAGTCGGCGAAGTCGGGGTAGTCGCTCGGCCCCTGGCCGCAGATGCCGACGTACTTGCCGGTGGCCCGGCAGGCGGCGATCGCGCGCGCGATCATCGCCTTGACGGCCGGGTCACGTTCGTCGAAGTCCTCGGCCAGCTGCTCGAGCCCCGAGTCGCGGTCCAGGCCGAGCGTGAGCTGGGTCAGGTCGTTCGAGCCGATCGACATGCCGTCGAAGTGCTCGAGGAAGCGGTCGGCGAGGATCGCGTTGCTCGGCACCTCGCACATCATGATCAGCTTCAGGCCGCCGTCGCCGCGCTTCAGGCCGCGCTCGGCCAGCATCTCGGTCACCTTCTGCGCCTGGCGCACCGTGCGCACGAAGGGCACCATGATCTCGACGTTGGCCAGGCCCATGTCGTTGCGCACCCGCTTCAGCGCCTCGCACTCCATCGCGAACGCGTCGGCGAACTCGGCGCTGACGTAGCGCGACGCGCCGCGGAAGCCGAGCATCGGGTTCTCCTCGTCGGGCTCGTAGCGGCTGCCGCCGATCAGCTTGCGGTACTCGTTGCTCTTGAAGTCCGACAGCCGCACGATCACCGGCTTCGGCCAGAAGGCGGCGGCGATCGTCGCGATGCCCTCGGCGAGCTTGTCGACGTAGAACGCGCGCGGGCTGGCGTGGCCGCGGGCCACCGACTCGACCGCCTTCTTCAGCTCGGGGTCGATGTTCGGGTAGTCGAGGATCGCCTTCGGGTGCACGCCGATCGCGTTGTTGATGATGAACTCCAGCCGGGCCAGGCCGACCCCGGCGTTCGGCATCTGCGCGAACTCGAAGGCCAGGTGCGGGTTGCCGATGTTCATCATGATCTTGATCGGGCAGTACGGCATCTCGCCGCGCCGCACCTCGCTGACCTCGGTCTCGAGCAGGCCGTCGTAGACGTAGCCGGTGTCGCCTTCGGCGCAGGAGACGGTGACCAGCGCGCCTTCGGCGACGGTGCGGGTCGCGTCGCCGCAGCCCACCACCGCCGGGATGCCCAGCTCGCGCGCGATGATCGCCGCGTGGCAGGTGCGGCCGCCGCGGTTGGTGACGATCGCGCTCGCGCGCTTCATCACCGGCTCCCAGTTCGGGTCGGTCATGTCGGTGACCAGCACGTCGCCCGGCTGGACGCGGTCCATCTCGGCCGGCGAGCGGATCAGCCGCGCCGGCCCGGTGCCGATCCTCTGGCCGATCGCGCGGCCCTCGGCGAGAACGACGTTCTTCGAGCGGTCGCCCTTGAGCTTGTAGCGCAGCTCGCCGCCCGCCTTGGCCCGGCTCTTCACCGTCTCGGGTCGCGCCTGCAGGATGTAGAGCCGGCCGTTGCCGCCGTCCTTGCCCCATTCGATGTCCATCGGCCGGCCGTAGTGGCGCTCGATGACGAGCGCGTGGCGCGCGAGCTCGATCACGTCGGCATCGCTGAGCGAATAACGGTTGCGCTGCTCCGGCGGCGTGTCGACCGTGCGCACCAGGCGCCCGGTGGCTGCCCGCTGCGCCGCGGGCGCGAACTCCATGCGCTGCAGCTTGCTGCCGAGCGCGCGCCGGATGATCGGGAACTTGCCGGCGCGCAGCGTCGGCTTGTGCACGTAGAACTCGTCCGGGTTGACGGCGCCCTGCACCACCGTCTCGCCGAGGCCCCAGCTCGAGGTGACGAAGACCACGTCCTCGAAGCCCGACTCGGTGTCGATCGTGAACATCACGCCGGCCGCGCCGAGGTCGGAGCGCACCATGCGCTGCACGCCGGCCGACAGCGCGACATCGCCGTGCGCGAAGCCCTTGTGCACGCGGTAGCTGATCGCGCGGTCGTTGTACAGCGACGCGAACACCTCCTTCGTCTTGTGCAGCACCTCGTCCAGCCCGACGACGTTCAGGAAGGTCTCCTGCTGGCCGGCGAAGGAGGCGTCCGGCAGGTCCTCGGCGGTGGCCGACGAGCGCACCGCGAACGACGCGCCCGGGTCGTCGCGCGTCAGCGTCTCGAACGCGCCCGCGATCGCGACCTGCAGTTCGTCGGGGAAAGGCGTGTCGACGATCCAGCCGCGGATCTCGGCGCCGGCGGCGGCCAGCGCGCGCACGTCGTCGCTGTCGAGCGCCTCGAGCCGGCGCCGGATGCGCTCGTCGAGCCCGCCCTGGCGCAGGAAGCGGCGGAACGCGTGCGCGGTGGTCGCGAAGCCGCCGGGCACGGCCACGCCCGAGGCCGCCAGCTGGCTGATCATCTCGCCGAGGGAGGCGTTCTTGCCGCCGACCGCCTCGACATCGTGCATCCTCAGGTTTTCAAACGGTACGACCAGGGCGGTCGCCGAATCGATCGGGGCCATGGGAGAACTCCGTGATGGGACAAGATCGGTGCTCCCATGCACCCGCGCCGCCGGGTCACGGCGTCGAGTCGGGTTCGTTCGGGCAGGCCGCGGCGGCTCATGCGGGCGTCGGTGCAGGGCGGATTGCCGCCGATTCTACGGGGGCCCTGCCTATCATCGGACCCCCACGGCCAGGCCCTGCGCGACCCCTCCCATGCCCGATCGCACCGTCTTCTTCGTCTCCGACGGCACCGGCATCACCGCCGAAACCTTCGGCAACTCGATCCTCGCGCAGTTCGAGCTGCACCCGCGGCATGTGCGCCGGCCGTTCATCGACTCGGTGCCGAAGGCGGCCGCGGTGCTCGACGAGATCAACCGCAGCGCCGAGCACGAAGGCCGCCGGCCGGTGGTGTTCATCACACTGGTCGACGACGCGATCCGCGAGGTGCTGACCGGGCCGTCGTGCAAGGGCCTGGTGCTGGACATGTTCCGCACCTTCGTCGAACCGCTCGAGGTCGAGTTCGGCATCAAGTCCAGCCACCGCATCGGCCGTTTCGCCGACGTGGCCAAGAGCGAGGAGTATCACGACCGCATCGACGCGATCAACTTCTCGCTCGCGCACGACGACGGCCAGTCGGCGCGCAACCTCGACCAGGCCGACGTGATCCTGGTCGGCGTGAGCCGCAGCGGCAAGACCCCGACCTCGCTGTACCTGGCGATGCAGCACGGCATCAAGGCCGCGAACTACCCGCTGATCCCCGAGGACTTCGACCGCGGCGTGCTGCCGTCGGCGCTCGCGCCGCACAAGGGCAAGTGCTTCGGGCTGACGATCGATCCGCAGCGGCTCGCGCAGATCCGGCACGAACGCCGCCCGGGCAGCAGCTACGCGGCGCCCGACAACTGCCGACGCGAGGTGCAGGCGGCCGAGTCGATGATGCGGCGCGAGGGCATCGCCTGGCTGTCGTCGACCCACAAGTCGATCGAGGAGATCGCGACGACGATCCTGCGCGACCTGCGGCCGGACCGGCTCGTCTACTGATCCGCGTCGCGCCGCCTCGCCACGCCGGGGCCTGCCGGCCCCGGCACCGGGCTATCGAGCCTGCAGCCGCCGGCGCAGGCTCTCGTACAGGCAGATGGCCGTCGCCGCGGCGACGTTCAACGACTCCTCGCCGCCCGGCTGCGGGACGGCGACCACCGCCGTGCAGCATTCGAGCAGCCGCGGCGCCACACCCTGCCCTTCGTGGCCGAAGATCCAGGCACAGGGGCGCGGCAGCGCGGCCGCGGGCAGCGGGTCGCCGGCATGCGAACTGGTGCCCACCAGCGGCAGCCCGAGCGCGAGCAGCGCCTCCTCGGCCACCGCCTCGTGCAGCGCGAGCGCGAAGTGCGCGCCCATGCCGGCGCGCAGCACCTTCGGCGACCACAGCGCCGCGCTGCCGGGCAGCGCGAGCACCTGCGCCACGCCGAGCGCCGCCGCGCTGCGCAGCATGCTGCCGGCGTTGCCGGCATCCTGGATCCGGTCGAGCACCAGCGTGTCGACATCGCGGCGCAGCGGCAGCGGCGGCGGCCGGTCGACGAACGCGCCGACCGCCACCGCCGGCTGCAGCGCGCTGAGCTCGCCGAACAG
>JAFLDG010000379.1 GCA_017302495.1 Burkholderiales bacterium | reverse complement strand
GACGCTGCGCACCGCCAGCTCGCCGCCCATCAGGTCGGCCAGGCGGCGGCAGATCGTCAGGCCCAGGCCGGTGCCGCCGAAGCGTCGCGTCGTCGACGCCTCGGCCTGCGCGAAGGGCTGGAACAGCCGCGCCAGCGCCTCTTCGCTCATGCCGATGCCGTTGTCGGCGACCTCGACCGCCAGCCGCGCCGGCGCTCCCGCGGCGGGCACGATGCGCAGCCGCACGTCGCCGCGCTGCCCGGCCCGCCCGCCGGCGAACTTGAGCGCGTTGCCCAGCAGGTTGAACAGGATCTGGCGCAGCCGCAGCGGATCGATCAGCGCGCGCGCGGGCAGCGCCGGATCGACGAACACCGCCAGGTCCACGCCGCGCTGCGCGGCCAGCGGCTGCAGCGAATCGACCAGCCCCTCGGCGAGCGCGAGCAGCTCCACCGGCTCGGCCTCGATCTGCAGCCGGCCGGCCTCGATCTTGGACAGGTCGAGGATGTCGTCGATCAGGCCGAGCAGCATGCGGCCCGACTCGCGCGCGGTGCGCACCATCTCGACCTGCGCCGGCGTCAGTTCGCCGTGTTCCAGCACCTCGAGCATGCCCAGCACGCCGTTCATCGGCGTGCGGATCTCGTGGCTCATGTGCGCGAGGAACGCGCTCTTCGCTTCGTTGGCGGCCTCGGCTTCGGCGCGCGCCTGTTCGAGCTGCGCGGTGCGTTCGGCCACCAGCGCCTCGAGCTGGTGGCGATGGCGCTCCAGCTCCTGCTCGGTGCGGCGGCGCTCGGTGATGTCCTGCTTGACCCCGACGTAGTGCGTGATCCGGCCGTCGGGCTCGCGCAGCGGGCTGATCGTGACCGCCTCGACGTAGTCGGTGCCGTCCTTGCGCCGGTTGAACAACTCGCCGCGCCAGGTGCGGCCGGCGGTGATCGTCGCCCACAGCGCCCGGTAGGTGTCGCGCGGCGTGGCGCCGGACTGCAGCAGGCGCGGGTTGCGGCCGATCAGTTCGTCCCTCGGATAACCCGAGGCCTGGACGAAGCTGTCGTTGACGTACTCCATCGAGCCCGCCGCGTCGGTGATGACGATGCTCTCCGAGGTCTGCTCGACCGCCCGCGACAGCTTGCGCAGCGCCTCCTCGGCGCGATGCCGGGCGCCGATGTCCTCGATCACCGAGATGAAGTAGTCGGGCGCGCCGTCGCCGCGCCGCACCAGCGCGACGGTGAGGTTGATCCACACCACGTGACCCTGACGGTGCAGGTAGCGCTTCTCGAGCGTGTAGGTGCGGATCTCGCCGGCGAGCAGCTGGGCCACGAGCGCCAGGTCGGGAGCCAGGTCGTCCGGATGGGTGATGTCCTGAAACGTTCGCGCCAGCAGTTCTTCGCGTGTGTAGCCGACGATGTCGCACACCCGCTGGTTCACCTCGAGCCAGCGGCCGTCGAGGGCGACCAGCGCGAAGCCGACCGCGGCCTGGTCGAAGGTGGCACGGAAGCGCCGCTCGCTGTCGACCACCGCACGCTCGGCGCGCAGCCTTTCGGTCAGGTCCTCGGCCAGCACGACCTCGGCGCGGCGGCCGGACCAGTCGAGCCGGTGCGAGCGGATCTGGACGTCGATCAGCCGTCCGTCGCGCAGCCGGTGGCGCCACAGGCCGGCATCGTGCACGCGGCCGAACGGGGCCGCGGCGACGCTGTCGAGCAGCCGCGGCAGGTCGCCCGGCGGCCGGATGTCGGCGATGCCCATCGCGAGGAACTCCTCGCGGCTGTAGCCGTAGTGGCCGACCGCGGCGTCGTTCACCGCCAGGAAGCGCAGGGTCTCGACGTCGTACACCCACATCGGCTGCGGGTGCGCCTCGAACAGCGCCCGGTACTGGCGTTCGTCGTCGCGCAGCCTGCGGTTCGCCGCGTCGAGCTGCTCGGCCTTCTGCATGACCTTGTTCAGCAGCACGCGCCCGTAGGCCGGCAGCGCATCGCCCGGATCGGCCGGCGGCTCGCGCGGCGGCGGCAGCTGGCCGGCCTCGGCGCGCGCGACGATCTCGCGCATGCGGCGCACGAACTCGTCGGGCTCGTCCGGCTTGACGATGAACTCGTCGGCACCGAGGTCGCGCGCCAACTGCTCGTCGCGGGCGTCGGTGTAGGTGGCGGTGTAGACGACGAAAGGCACCCGGCGCAGCTGCGGGTCGGCCTTGCACTGCCACAGCAGCATGAAGCCGTCCATCACCGGCATCAGCAGGTCGGAGATGATGAGGTCGGGCGGCTGCAGGCGCGCGCGCGCCAGCGCCTCGGCGCCGTGCCGCGCCTCGTCGACCGTGAAGCCGTTGCCGCCCAGCAGCGCGCGCAGCAGGTAGCGGTTGTCCTCGCGGTCGTCGACGATCAGCACGCGGGTCATGACGCTTCCGCTCCGCCGAAGTCCCCCTGCAGGTGGCGGCGCACCGTGGCGACGAAGGTGTCGGGGTCGATCGGCTTGGTCAGGTAACCGCGGCAGCCGGCGGCCAGCGCCGCCCCGCGGTCGCCGGCCATCGCGTGCGAGGTCACGGCGACGATCGGCAGCGCGGCGGTCGCGGCGTCGGCCTTCAGCGCCCGCGCCACCGCGTAGCCGTCCATGCCCGGCAGCTGGATGTCGAGCAGCACCAGCGCCGGCTGCAGCCGTGCCGCGAGCGCGACGCCGCTCGGCCCGTCGCCCGCCTGCACCACCTCGTAGCCGGCGGCCTCGAGCAGGAAGGTGACGAGGTAGCGGTTGTTCTCGTTGTCCTCGATCAGCAGGATGCGTTCGGTCATGCGTGGGTCCCGTTGCTGCGCGGCAGCGTGAGGGTGAATTCGCTGCCCTGCCGCCAGCGGCTCTGCACGTCGATGCGGCCGCCCATCAGCTCGGCCAGGCGGCGGCTGATCGCCAGCCCCAGGCCGCTGCCTTCGTGGGTGCGGCCGATGCCGGCCTTGAGCTGCTCGAAGGGCCGGAACAGGCGCGGCAGGTCGTCGGCGCCGATGCCGCTGCCGGTGTCGATCACGCGCAACCGCACCGCGGCGCCGCCGTCGGCCGCTTCGGCCGCCAGCGTCACGCTGCCGTGGTCGGTGAACTTGACGGCGTTCGACAGCAGGTTCAGCAGCACCTGTTCGGCGCGCCGCGGATCCCCGACCGCGGCACCGAGCCCGTCGGCCACCTGCACCTCCAGCCGCAGCCCCTTGGCCTCGGCCTGCGGCCGGATGCCCGCCGCCACGCGCTCGATCGAGGCCCGCAGGTCGAAGGGCACGCACGCGACCTTCATCTCGCCGGCCTCGATCTTGGAGATGTCGAGCACGTCGTTGATCAGCGCCAGCAGGTGGCGCGCGCTGCCGCGCACCAGGCCGAGCTGCTTGGCCTGCTCGTCGTTCAGCGGGCCGGGCAGGCGCTGCAGCAGCACGCCGGTGAAGCCGATGATCGTGTTCAGCGGCGTGCGCAGCTCGTGGCTCATCGTGGCCAGGAACGCCGACTTCGTGCGGTCGGCCGCCTCGGCGCGGTCGCGCGCCAGCTCGAGCGCGGCGGCGGTGCGCGTCAGCTCGTCGTACTGCTGCTGCAGCTGCGCGCGCAGCCGCTCGCCCTCGGTCACGTCCCGCCCGATGCAGAACATGCGCGCGTCGTCGTCGAGCCAGCGCGCCGACCACATCATGTGCACGGCGCTGCCGTCCTTGCGCCGGACGTGGTTGCGGAAGTCGAGCGTCGCCTGGCCGGCCATCACCGCCGCCGCCGCGGCCGTCGTGCGCTCGCGGTCCTCGGCCAGCACCTTGTCGATGTACGGCGTGCCGAGCAGCTCGTCGGGCCGCCAGCCCCACAGCCGCTCGCAGGCGGCGCTGGCGTGCACGAAGCGGCCCTCGGCGTCGAACACACAGATCGGGTCGAGCGACGCGTCGAGGATGCGCTCGAGCTGCCGGCTCAGCGTGCGCAGCTCGGCTTCGCTGGCGCGCACCGCGGCCTCGGCGCGGCGCAGCGCGCGCATGTCGCGCGCCGCGTGGGCGCCGGCCAGGCCGACCAGCAGCAGCGCGACGGCGCCGCCGACGAGCGCGGCCGTGCGCAGGTCCTGCGCCGCCTGCTCGGCGCGGCCCCAG
>JAFLDG010000378.1 GCA_017302495.1 Burkholderiales bacterium | reverse complement strand
AGCCGCAGCTGCAGAACCTGCCGGTCACCGCGCCCGAGGCGCTGGCCGACTTCGCCGCGGCCGAGAAGATCGCGCTCACCGTCGTCGGCCCCGAGGCGCCGCTGGCCGCCGGCGTGGTCGACCGGTTCCGCGCGCGCGGCTTGCGCATCTTCGGCCCCACGCGCGCGGCGGCGCAGCTCGAAAGCTCGAAGGCCTTCGCGAAGGACTTCATGCGCCGCCACGGCATCCCGACCGCGGCCTACGCCACCTTCGCCGATGCCGCGGCCGCGCACGCGCATGTCGAAGCGAACGGCGCGCCGATCGTGATCAAGGCCGACGGCCTGGCCGCCGGCAAGGGCGTGGTCGTGGCGACCACGCTGCAGCAGGCGCACGCCGCGATCGACGACATGCTCGGCAGCAACTCGCTCGGCGTCGCGCACAACGCCGGCGGCGCGCGCGTCGTGATCGAACAGTTCCTCGACGGCGAGGAGGCGAGCTTCATCGTGCTCAGCGACGGCCGCCACGTGCTGCCGCTGGCCACCAGCCAGGACCACAAGCGCCTGCTCGACGCCGACGCCGGCCCCAACACCGGCGGCATGGGCGCGGTCTCGCCGGCGCCGGTGGTGACGCCGAACGTGCACGCGCGCGTGATGCACGAGATCGTGCTGCCGACCATCGCCGGCATGGCGCGCGACGGCATGCCCTTCACCGGCTTCCTCTACGCCGGGCTGATGATCGACCGCGACGGCCGGCCGTTCACGGTGGAGTTCAACGCCCGGCTCGGCGACCCCGAGGCGCAGCCGATCCTGATGCGGCTGAAGAGCGACCTGCTCGAGGCGCTGCTTCGGGCCACCGACGGCACCCTCGACGGCGTCGAACTGCAGTGGGACCGGCGGGTCGCGCTCGGCGTGGTCATGGCCGCGGCGGGCTACCCGCTGGCGCCGCGCAAGGGCGATCCGATCACCGGCCTGCCGGCACCGGCCGAGGACCTGCGGGTGTTCCACGCCGGCACCGCCGAACACGACGGCGCTCTCGTCACCAGCGGCGGCCGCGTGCTGTGCGTCACCGCGCTCGGCGACAAGACCAGCCTCGCGCAGGCGCGGGCCTACGACGCGCTGGCCGACATCCGCTTCGACGGCGCGGTGTACCGCACCGACATCGGCCACCGCGCGCTGAAACGCTGAGTGGTGAGCGACACCTTCGACAGCGGCGCCGTGCGCGCCTACCTGCTGGACCTGCAGGCGCGCATCGTCGGCGCGTTCGAGCAGGAAGACGGCAAACCCTTCCTCACCGACGGCTGGACCCGCGGCCCGCACGAGCGGCTGCAGGGCGACGGCCTGTCGCGGCTGGTGGAGCAGGGCCACGTGTTCGAGCGCGCCGGCTGCAACTTCAGCCACGTACGCGGGCCGGCGCTGCCGCCTTCAGCCACGCAGCACCGTCCCGAACTCGCCGGCGCGCCGTTCGAGGCGCTCGGCGTGTCGCTGGTGATGCACCCGCGCAACCCGTACGTGCCCACCGTGCACATGAACGTGCGCGCCTTCGCCGCGCTGCCGGCCGGGCAGAAACCGGTGGTCTGGTTCGGCGGCGGCATGGACCTGACGCCCTATTACGGCTTCGAGGAGGACGCGGTCCACTTCCACCGCAGCTGCCGCGACGCGCTCGCCCCGTTCGGGCCCGAGCTGTACCCGCGCTTCAAGAAGTGGTGCGACGAATACTTCTACCTGAAGCACCGCGCCGAGGCACGCGGCATCGGCGGCATCTTCTTCGACGACTTCGCCGAGTTCGGCTTCGAGCGCAGCTTCGGCATGCTGCGTTCGGTCGGCGACGCCTTCGTCGGCGCCTACCGGCCGATCGTGCAGCGCCGGCGCGGGCTGCCCTACGGCGAGCGCGAGCGCGATTTCCAGCTCTACCGCCGCGGCCGCTACGTCGAGTTCAACCTGGTCTTCGACCGCGGCACCCACTTCGGCCTGCAGAGCGGCGGCCGCACCGAGAGCATCCTGATGAGCATGCCGCCGGCGGTGGCCTGGCGCTACGACTGGCAGCCCGAGCCCGGCACGCCCGAGGCGCGGCTGTACACCGACTTCCTGCCGCCGCGCGACTGGCTGGAATGACCCACCGTCGGCCCCGGCAGTGACCCGCCGCATCGGCCTCTTCGGCGGCAGCTTCGACCCGGTGCACGTCGCGCACCTGGCGCTGGCGCGGGCGGCCCTCGCGCAGCTGGCGCTCGACGAGCTGCGCTGGGTGCCGGCGGGCCAGGCCTGGCAGAAGACGCGGGCGATGACGCCGGCCGTGCACCGCGAGGCGATGCTGCGCCTGGCGATCGCGGACGAGCCGCGCTGGCGGCTGGAGCGCTGCGAGCTGCAGCGCTCCGGCCCGAGCTACACCGTGGACACCGTGCGCGAGCTGCAGGCGGCCGAGCCCGGGGCGAGCTGGTTCCTCGTGATCGGGCAGGACCAGTACGCCGGCCTGCACACCTGGCACCGCTTCGACGAGCTGCTGCGGCTCGTCACGCTCGCCGTCGCGCTGCGGCCCGGCGCCGCGGCCGAGGCCGATCCACGCGTGCGCGCTGCGCCGTTGTTGCGGATCGAACTGCCGCCGATGGCGGTGTCGGCCACCGCCATCCGCGCCCGCGTCGCCGCCGGCGAAGGCATCGCCGGCCTGGTGCCGCCTGCCGTCGCCGACTACATTTATCGCCACCGCCTCTACAGGAGCGCCCCCGGGAGCTGAATGGACATCCGCAAGCTGCAACGCGCCATCGTCGATGGCCTGGAAGACGTCAAGGCCCAGCACATCGAAGTGTTCAACACCGAGGCGCTGTCACCGCTGTTCGAGCGCGTGATCGTCGCCTCGGGCACCAGCAACCGCCAGACCAGGGCGCTCGCGTCGAGCGTGCGCGAGACGGTCAAGGCGCGCGGCTTTCCGGTGCTCAGCGTCGAGGGCGAGGACAACGGCGAGTGGATCATCGTCGACTGCGGCGCCGCCGTGTGCCACATCATGCAGCCGGCGATCCGCGAGTACTACCGGCTCGAGGAGATCTGGGGCGACAAGCCGGTGCGGATGAAGATGGCCGGCGTGTCGCGGCCCGCGCAGGCGGCGGAGGAGCTGCCCGAGGCGATGCCGGCGGCCGCGAAGAGGCCGTCGCCGCCCGCGAAGAGGGCGCCGGCCGGCGCGAAGAAGGCGCCCGGCGCCGGCAGGCAGGCGTCCGCCGCGGCGAAGAAGGTGCCGGCGGCCAGGAAGGCAGCGGCGAAGAAGGGCGCGTCGGCCAAGCGCCAGTCGGGCCCCGCGCGCCAGCCGCTCGCCGCCAGGCGCGGCGGCCAGCCGCCCCGCCGCCGCGCATGAGGTTGCTGGTGTTGGCCGTGGGCCAGCGCCAGCCCGCCTGGGCCGACGCGGCCTGGGCCGACTTCGCGAAGCGCTTCCCGCCCGAGATGCGGCTGGAGCTGAAGGCGCTCAAGGCCGAGCCGCGCGCCGGCCGCAGTGTGGCGCAGTGCCTGGCCGCCGAAGCCGCGCGCTTCGAGGCCGCCTGCCCGAAGGGCGCGCGCCGGATCGTGCTCGACGAACGCGGCACTCGGCGCAGCACCGCGCAGCTGGCCGAGCGGCTGCGCGCCTGGCGCGACGACGGCCGCGACGCCGCGCTGCTGATCGGCGGCCCCGACGGGCTGGACGACGGCCTGCAGTGCAGCGCCGACGAGAGCCTGCGCCTGTCGGACCTGACGCTGCCGCACGCGCTGGCGCGGGTGCTGCTGGCCGAGGCGCTGTACCGCGCGTGCACGCTCCTGCAGGGCCATCCGTACCACCGCGAATGAAGCCCTTCGTCTGGCTCGCGTCGCAGAGCCCGCGCCGGGCGCAGCTGCTGCAGCAGATCGGCGTCCCGTTCCGCCTGCTGCCGCCCGACGCCGGCGAGGACACCGAGGCGCTCGAAGCCGAACGCCCGGGCGAGCTGCCCGCAGCCTACGTGCAGCGCGTGACGCGGGCCAAGCTGCGCGCCGCGGTGGCGCGGCTGCGGCGCCGCGGGGCCGAGCCGGCGCCGATCCTCTGCGCCGACACCACGGTGGCGCTCGGCCGGCGCATCCTCGGCAAGCCGG
>JAFLDG010000377.1 GCA_017302495.1 Burkholderiales bacterium | reverse complement strand
TGTCGCCGGATGGGGCCTTGCGATGACGCGGCCCGCGCGCCGCAAGGCCCGCAGCGCACGGCGGCAGCCGATCCGGGCCGGCCGCGGCTAACGGCTGCGGCGGCGTCGGATCGCCGCAAGCGCGGTCAGGCCGAGGGCCATCAGCGCATAGGTCGAAGGTTCCGGGACGGGTACGGCCGTCACCGCGATGTCGTCGAAGACGACCTTGTTCGCAGCGCCGGAGAACGACACGCGAGTAATCATCTGGTGCGCGAGGTCCGACGGCGCGACGACCTGCTGCTTCCAGCCGCAGAAACCCTGGGTCGGGTTCGCGCACTCGTCCAGCGACGCCGATGCCACCAGGTCGCTGCCGGAGAAGAGCGCGAAGCCGGGGTTCGAGCCGGCACCGCCGGCGTCGTACCAGAAGCTCAGTTCGGCAATGACGAGCCCCTTTGCCAGCTCGAACTCGAAACTCGTGCCGTCGACCGTACCGACCGCATACCAGCCGGAGTGCGCCGTCGGGAAATTGCCGGCGCCGTCGGGGTCCTGCAGCGAGCCGATCGCGAGCGCGTTCGGACTGAAGGTGCTGTTCCACGGCTGCCGGCCCGCGCGTTCATAGCCGGGGTCGTCATCGTAGTAGCCGAGCACCGCGGAACCGAACCTCTGGTCGCCCGTGCCCGGCGGCAGGTCGGGCGGCGGGACCGCCTTGGCGATGCCGCCCGCGCCCGGGCCGTCGAAATCCATCGTGAACACCTGCGCCGAGGCCGGCAGCGCGAGAAGGCCCAGGGCGAGGGCAGCCCAGACGACGTGATCGGTCTTCATCGTTCGGTAGCGCGGTGGTTGCTGCGGAGGCGGTAAAGAGCGACATGCGGAGCCGCATGTCGCGTTCGGAATGTACCCGTGGCCGCTAGCGGCGCGAAGCATGCGACACCCCTCACCCCGGGGGGCCGGCCGCGCGGGGGCCCGCCGCTGCGTGCCGTCCAAGGCGAGAGCTAAGGCGCCGGCTGGTGCGGCTGCGTGCCCGAAGGGCAGGGCACGTCCTGGTCGACGACGAGAAAGTTCTGGTCGCTCAGGGATCGGTCCAGGTTCACGTAGACCGGCGGATGCCCGGCATTGCCCGGCGCGTCGTTGACGTAGCGACAGACGTCGAACTGGTCGAGCGGTAGCGGCGACGTGAGCTCCACCGTCCCGGTCCAGCCGCTGGTGCCGCGGCGCACACGGCAGCTGTAGGCGGTGCTCGTCGCGGGCGGGCTCTGCACCGGGGCGACGAGGCACTCGCCGTTGACCGAACCCGCGTCGGTCGCGACCGCGACCATGCCGATCGGGGTTTCGGTGCCGCCGGGGTTCGCGGCATCCGGACTGACGCCGAACGCGTAGCGCACATGGCCGCTGACCAGGTACGACGGTTCGTCCAGGCAGTCGGTGGCCGGCACCAGCTGCGTCACCACGTCGGTGCCGGCGAAGCTGCACACGCTGGTGATGGCGCCGCTCAGGTTGTCGAACAGCCAGACCACGGTCGGCGCCGCCGAGGGCGACGGCTGGTAGGCGCTGCGCCCCCCGCCGATGTCCACCGCCTCCTGCGGCACCCGCGGGCTGCGGCCGAACGGCAGGCGCGGCGGAATGCCGTTCGGCCGTGCGCCGAGCAGCAGCGACACGCGCGGGTCGATGCCGGCGACGACGCTGTCCAGCTCGATGCCCTGGGCCTCGCCGTTGCGGTCGGTCCAGGCGACCGCAACGCGGATCGCCTTGCCCGGCGGGTTGTCGGTCGTGACGACGCTGCGCGTCAAGGTGTAGGTGGTGTTCGTCGTGTAGCCGACCACCGTCTGCGCGGCGGCCGAGGTGACGGCGTCGTAGCTCGCCTGCCCCGCCCCGGGCGATTCGACCGCGCTGAATGCGCGCGCCGCCTCGATCGCCTCCTGCGCAATGCGGACCGCTTCGGAGCGCTGCTTCGCGATGTCGGCGTTCAGCCGCAGCGTCGATTGCACCGCCACGACGGCCAACATGCCGAAGGCCAGCACGGCGAGTGCGACGACGGCCTCGACCAGCGAGGTGCCGCGGGCGGCGGCGCAGGGCGTCGGAAGGCTCATCAGCGGAAGTCGCGCCAGCTGCCCGGCACCCGGGCGAAGGAGCCGAAGTCGAGCGCGCGGCGGGCGACCAGCGCCCGAGCGCGTTCGACGAGATCGGCGTCGAAGACGAACCGGGGCTCGCCCTGGATCGTCAGGAGGCCGTCGTCGACGCCGCCGTCCTCGCCCTCGGCGACAAGGGCGCCGGTAAAGCTCAGGTCGGCACCGGCGTCGGCCTGCAGGCTGCTGCCGCGCACGTGCACGAGCCCGTGGATCGCGACGCGGCCGCCGGTGGCCAGGGCCAGGTTGCCGTCCACCACCAGCACCACCGGTGCGCCTGCGCTGCCGAGCGTGAGGTCGGCGTCGGCGGCGAAGGCCAAGTCGCCGTCGATCCACAGCACGCGGCCCGGGTGCCCGGCGGCCGCAGCCTCGAGCACCGCGGCGCAATCGGCGCCGCAGCTCAGGCGGCGCACCGCCGGCTGCAGCCGAAAGGCCGCCGGCGGAGCGCCGAACAGGCCAAGGAACATCCGTTCACCGGCGCTCAGGCCGCCCTCGGGCGCGATCGCGGCCAGCAGGGTCGGGTCGTTGTCCGACACCAGCCGGCTCTGCAGCCCCAGGTCCGACGCCGGGCTGCCCGGTGGCGTCTGGATGTTCGCCATGTTGACCGCGGCCGGCCCACCCGAGTTGACGGCCACCGCATCCGGATGGGTGGCGACGAAGCGCGCGCTTGCCGGCTCCAGCGCGCCGCGCACGGTCAGGCTCGCCAGCGGCGCCTGCGTCAGTGCCGGCGCCAGCGCGACCAGCGCGCTGACCTCCGCATTGGCGTCGGCGCCGGACGGCGTATCGGTCAGGCAGGACGCGTCGAAGTTGCTGCAGCCCTGGGCAACCACCCGCACCGCCCCCGCCGGGCCGCCGGGCGCCACCGCCTCGAACGAGACCCTGAAGGTCGGTGTCGTCGTGGCGCCGGCCGGCGCGGCCAGTGCCGGCGCGCTGTCATCCGGGCAACTGCACGCCCAACCCGCTGCGCCGCGCACGCAGGCGGCGCGGCGCGCGCGCTCGACGCCCGCGTCGTTCCAGGTGCGCACGCTCAGGCGGCCGTCGGCGAGCACGTCCAGGTAGCGGTCGCGGAAGGTCGTCGCGCCGGGATCGACGCTCGGCGCGCAGGCCGCATCGATCCGGCCGCCGTTGAGCTGCGCCAACGTCCACTCGAGCCCGGCTTCCGCTGCCTCGAAGGCCTTGGTCGCACGGTAGTAGTTGGCCGAGGTGCGCTGCTCGAAGATCAGGTTGCGGCTGGCGTAGGCGGCCACCAGCGACAGGAGGAAGAACAGCACCATCACGACGACCAGGGCAGCCGCGCCCCGGGCCGGAAGGCGCGGGCGGCGGTGCGTCGTCGAGCCGGGCATCGGCGCAGGCATCGGCATTCCTCAGGCCGGGCAGGCGCCGGTCGTGGCGTCGTTGCGCAGCCGCACGACCTCGCGCACGCTGCGCTCGACGCTCGCATCCGAGACGGCGCGGCCGGCGATGTCGATCGTCAACGTGCGCACGGTTTCGGTCGGCCAGCAGGCGGTGCCGCCGCCGGCACATTCGCGGTAGCAGGCCTGCTGCACGACCTGCGGCTGCGCAGCAACCGCAAAGGTGGTGACCTCGAGCACGTTGGGGTCGGTGAGCGTTTGCCAGGCGCCGCCGAGCAGCATCTTGATCGCGCCGTCCTCGAGCTTGAAGCCGAAGCGCTCGGCGTCGTCGTCGACCGCGTTGTCCTCGGCGCCCGCCGGGTCGCGCGAGTAGCTGAAGTCGACCTGCGCCACCGGCGCGCTGGCCGCGCCGGGGGCGACCGCGACGTACGGGTTGGCCGCCAGCGCCGGGGTGTCGCCCTGCCACAGCCCGGCCTCGGCCGCGCCCCACCAGCCGGCACGGCGGACATCGCGGGCGATCAGGTCGGCGGCGGCGCGAAGGTCCTGCTGCACCTGGGTCTCGAGCAGCAGGCGCCGGTTGTCGCCGATCTGGTTGACCGCGACGAAGC
>JAFLDG010000376.1 GCA_017302495.1 Burkholderiales bacterium | reverse complement strand
CGCGCGACGAGGCGCTGCGGCCGCTGGCCGCGTACCGCGCCGACGAGTTGGCGCGCATGCAGCGCAACTTCTACGGCTTCGACCCCAGCTACCACGTCGCGCGCCACCACTTCGTGACGCGCAAGCTGCAGGCCTGGACGCCGCGCCACCTCGCACGCCACCGCCGTTGAGCCGATGGCGGCGCCGCAAGCGCCCGCCGCCAGCCCCGAAGATCTCGGCGACCCGGGCTGCGCGCCGCCGCTTGAACCCCGCACGCGCTTGCGGGACGATCGACCGACCCCCCACCCCCCGGCACCGGAGACGGCATGAGCTATTCCAGCTACCACAAGCGGGCGATCAGCGACCGCGAGCTGCACCCCGAGACGCAGATGATGTCCTACGGCTACGACCCGTTCCTCTCCGAGGGCGCGGTCAAGCCGCCGGTGTTCCTGACCTCGACCTTCGCCTTTCGCAGCGCCGAAGATGGTGCGGCCTTCTTCGACGTCGTCGCCGGGCGCAAGCCGCCGCCGCAGGACAGCGGCGCCGGGCTGGTCTACAGCCGCTTCAACCACCCGAACCTCGAGATCGTCGAGGACCGGCTCGCGCTGCTCGACGGCGCCGAGGCGGCGATCGTCACCGCCAGCGGCATGGCCGCGATCGCCGCCGTGCTGCTGGCTTTCCTGCGCCCGGGCGAGCAGATCGTGCACTCGACGCCGCTGTACGGCGGCACCGAGACCCTGATCCGCAAGATCCTGCCCGAGTGGCAGGTCGGCGGCCAGCCCTTCGTCGACGGCCTGTCGCGCCAGGCGATGGCCGACGCGCTGGAGGCGGCGGCGGCGCGCGGCCGGATCGGCCTGTTCTACATCGAGACGCCCGCCAACCCGACCAACTCGCTGATCGACCTGGCGGCGGTGCGCACGCTGCTCGACGACTTCGCCGCGCGCCACGGCTACCGCCCGGTCAGCGCCTGCGACAACACGATGCTCGGGCCGATCTTCCAGCACCCGATCCGCGACGGCATCGACCTGTCGATCTACTCGCTGACCAAGTACGTCGGCGGCCACAGCGACCTGGTCGCCGGCGGTGTCACCGGCGGCGCCGACCTGATCGGCCGGCTGCGGCTGCTGCGCGGCGCCTTCGGCTCGCAGCTCGACCCGCATTCGTCGTGGATGATCGCGCGCTCGATGGAGACGCTGGTGCTGCGCATGCGCCGCGCGGCGGCGACCGCGAGCCGCGTCGCGCACTGGCTCGGCACGAACCCGGTGCGGCCGGTGCGCGTGCTGCATCCGGAGCTGATCGCCGACGCCGCCTACCAGAGCGTCTACCGCCGGCAGTGCTCGGGCGCGGGATCGACCTTCTCGCTGGTGCTCGACGGCGGCCGCGAGGCGGCGTTCCGCTTCGTCAACGGCCTGGCGCTGTTCAAGTCGGCGGTCAGCCTCGGCGGCACCGAATCGCTGGTGTGCCACCCGGCGTCGACCACGCACTCGGGCGTGCCGGCCGAGGTGCGGGCGCAGGTCGGCGTCGGCGAGGGCCTGGTGCGGCTGTCGATCGGCCTGGAGCACGAGGACGACCTGATCGCCGACCTCGCGCAGGCGCTCGGCCGCGTCTGACCGGGCCCGTGGGGCGCCCGGGCGTCAGCGCGGCTGCAGGAACGCGCCGATCCGGCCCAGCTCGTCGTCGAGCGCGCGCCGGAAGGCCCGCTCGCGCGGCGCATGCCCGGCCACGTACCCGAGCTGCGCGTCGAGCCGGCCGTCACGCCACACGAGGTTGCCCCAGCCGATCACCTGGTCGCGCCACAGCAGCGGCAATGCGTAGTAGCCGAGCTTGCGCTTCGCCGCCGGCGTGTAGGCCTCGAAGCGGTACGGCCAGCCCCAGAAGGCCTCGAAGCGCCGGCGGTCCCAGACCACCGGGTCGAAGGGCGCGAGCAGCCGCACCGCGTCCTCCGGCGCGTGCCGCTTCGAGGCCGGGTTCTCGCCCGCCGGCCAGAACCAGCGCTGGCCGTCGACCTCGGCCGAAGGCAGCCGGGCCTTCGCGCGCGCCAGCGCGGCGGCTCGGCGGTCGCGCCACTGCGCCGCGGCGACGCTGCCGAGCCACATCACCAGCATGCTCAGGGTGGCGGCCGGCAGCGGCGCGTAGACCGCGACCGCGGCGTCGACCAGCGCATCGAGCGCGGCGTCCGCTTGGGCCGGCGCGCGGTCACGGGAGTACCTTCGGGCTTCGCCCTCCGGCATTCGCCCTTGGGGCGGCCCGGCGGGCTCATGCGCGTCGTGCGCGGCATAGAGCCGCACGCCGCCCTCGCGCCGCGCCACGCGCAGCAGGCCGCGGTAGTGCATGCCGTCGAGCAGCTGGGTGCTGGCGTTCGAGGAGCCGCCGAACCAGTTGCGCACCTTGCCGTGCGCGAACGCGGCCTCGACCTCGCGCGGGTGCACGACGCCGCGTTCGCGCACGAAGGCCAGCACCGCGTGCGCCTGCGTCCAGCGCGCCTTCGGCCAGACGGTGCGCGCGGTGCGCGGGTGCATCAGCCCGTGCAGCGCGGGCGTGACGAAGCCGTAGTTGACGAAGAAGTCCTCCTCGACGCCCAGGCGCGGGTAGCGCCGCTCCAGGTCGCCGGCGCGGTAGTCGCGCACGCGGTGGCGCAGCGTCAGGTCCTGTGCGCGTGCCGGCGCGCGGATCGGGTCGGCCTGCACGAAGCCGAGCTTCGCGATCGCGCGCGGCAGCGTCGTCGGCGTGAACAGGCTGCGGGCCACCGCGTGGCGGCGCAGGTCGTCGAGGGTGATCGGCATGGCGCGCGATGATGCCGCCGATCCGGATCGAGCCCCCGTCACTGCGGGGGTGGCGCGGCCGCGGGCGCCGCGCAGAATGCCTGCACCGCTGCTGGAGGTGTCATGACCGCGTTTCCCCTTCGCCCCATGCTTCTCGGCGCCTGCGCGCTGGCGGCGGCCGCCACAGCCGGCGCCCAGACCGGCAAGGTCAAGCCGCCGCAGGCGCAGGCCTGGATCGACGTGGCCACCTTCAGCGGCCTTGGCATGCCCGTCGGCGGCATGGGCGCGGGCGGCTCGATGGCGGCGATGGGCAGCCTGCTCGGCGGCGGTGGCGGCGCGGCGGCGAACACCTTCGGCAACACCCAGACCGCCGGCAGCGCCGGGCGCTGGGTCGACGTCACGCTCTACACCCGCGCCAACCCGCAGCTGGCCGAGGCACAGCAGGCGGTGCCGGCCGGCTTCCTGAGCCCGGGGTTGAGACTGCAGGCGCCGCCGGTGACGGGCGCGGCGCCGCCCGACGACGACGACAAGGTGGTCGAGCAGCCGACCGAGCGGCCGCAGGGCCGGCTGCTGCTGTACTGGGGCTGCGGGACGAGCGTGCGCCAGGGCCAGCCGAAGGTGCTGGACATGGCCAGCGCGACCCCGGCCGACCTGGCGGCCTTCTTCGTCGCGCGCCGAGCGACGCAGCGCGGCACGCACGGCGCGGCCGGGCGGCCGGTGTGGCCGAGCAAGGCCGACGCCCGGATGGTGCCCGAGCCGGCTTCGCTCGTCGGCGAGCACGCGTTCAGCGGCAACGGCGTGCCCGAGGGCTTCCGCTTCCAGATCCCGCCGGCGCAGGACCTGATGCCGCCGCTGCAGGTGCAGGCGGCCGAGCAGGGCGGCGCGATCGGCCTGCGCTGGAACCCGATCGGCAGCGCGCGCGCCTACTTCGCCGCCGGCATGGGTGCGCGCGGCCGCAACGAGATGGTGATCTGGACTTCGAGCGAGCTGCCCGAGACCGGCTTCGGCCTGATCGACTACCAGACGAACCCCGCCGTCGACCGCTGGCTGCGCGAGAAGGTGCTGCTCGCGCCCGGCGCGACCCAGTGCACGGTGCCGACCGGGGTCTTCAGCGGCGAAGGCGCGATGCTGCGCGTGATCGCCTACGGCCACGAGCTGAACCTCGCCCACCCGCCGCGGCCGGCGGACCCGAAGGCCGACTGGGCACCGGTGTGGGCGGTGAAGCTGCGCGTGAAGTCGGTGGCGACGGTGATGCCGGGCATGCCCGAGATGCCCGCCGGCGCGCGCGGCGCCGCGACCCAGGCGCCGCCGGCACAGGGCGAG
>JAFLDG010000375.1 GCA_017302495.1 Burkholderiales bacterium | reverse complement strand
GGCGAAGCTGCTCGCCGAACGCGGCATGACGGCCGCCGACGTGGCTGGCACCGGCCGTGACGGCCGCGTGACCAAGGGCGACGTGCTGTCCGCACCGGCGGCGGCGCCGAAGGCGGCCCCGGCTGCGCCGGCCGCCGCGGTGGCGGCGCCCGCGGTCGCGCGGCCGCTGCCGCCGGTGGCCGCGCCGACTGGCCCGGGCCTGGGCGACCGTCCCGAGCAGCGCGTGCCGATGTCGCGCCTGCGCGCCCGCGTGGCCGAGCGGCTGCTGCAGAGCCAGGCGACGAACGCGATCCTGACCACGTTCAACGAAGTGAACATGGCGCCGGTGATGGAGATGCGCAAGCGCTTCCAGGACCGCTTCGAGAAGGAGCACGGGGTCAAGATCGGCTTCATGAGCTTCTTCGTGAAGGCCGCGGTGGCGGCGCTGAAGAAGTACCCGGTGCTCAACGCCAGCGTCGACGGCACCGACATCGTCTACCACGGCTACTTCGACATCGGCATCGCGGTCGGCTCGCCGCGCGGGCTGGTGGTGCCGATCCTGCGCAACGCCGACCAGATGAGCTTCGCCGACATCGAGAAGAAGATCGCCGAGTTCGGCACCAAGGCACGCGACGGCAAGCTGTCGATCGACGAGCTGAGCGGCGGCACCTTCTCGATCAGCAACGGCGGCGTGTTCGGTTCGATGCTCAGCACGCCGATCATCAACCCGCCGCAGAGTGCGATCCTCGGCGTGCACGCGACGAAGGACCGCGCGGTGGTCGAGAACGGCCAGATCGTGGTCCGGCCGATGAACTACCTGGCGATGAGCTACGACCACCGCATCATCGACGGCCGCGAGGCCGTGCTCGGCCTGGTCGCGATGAAGGAGGCGCTGGAGGACCCGGCGCGCCTGCTGTTCGACATCTGAACCCCACGACCGCCGGAGGTCCGCGATGAGCTTCGTCGACGAACTGGCCCGACTCGAGCAACTGCGTGCCAACGGCACGCTGACCGACGACGAGTTCCAGCGCGCGAAGGCGCGGCTGCTCGAGCCGCCGCCGGCGGTGAACGAGGCCGCGGCGGCGATGAACCGGCTGCGTCGCAGCCGCGACGACCGCTGGATCGGCGGCGTCTGCGGCGGCATCGCTCGCGCCACCGGCGTCGAGTCGTGGATCTGGCGGCTGCTGATCGCGGTGCTGTTCGTCTTCGGCGGCACCGGGCTCGTGATCTACGTGCTGCTGTGGATCTTCGTGCCCGAGGAATGACCTTCACTCCCTGAACACCATGGCCAAGAACTTCGACGTCGTCGTCATCGGCGGCGGCCCCGGCGGCTACATCGCCGCGATCCGCTGCGCGCAGCTCGGCCTGAACACGGCCTGCATCGACGAATGGCAGAACCGCGCCGGCGGCCCCGCGCCCGGCGGCACCTGCACCAACGTCGGCTGCATCCCGAGCAAGGCGCTGTTGCAGAGCAGCGAGCACTACGAACACGCCGGCCACGCCTTCGCCGAGCACGGCATCGGCCTGGACAACCTGCGCATCGACGTCGCGAAGATGATCGGCCGCAAGGACGCGGTCGTGAAGCAGAACAACGACGGCATCCTGTATCTCTTCAAGAAGAACAAGGTCGGCTTCTTCCACGGCCGCGGCTCGTTCGTCAAGGCCGCGGACGGCGGCTGGGAGATCGCGGTCGCCGGCAGCGCGAACGAGACGCTGCAGGCGAAGCAGGTGATCGTCGCCACCGGCTCGAACGCCCGCGCGCTGCCCGGCGCGCCCTTCGACGAGGAGCGCATCCTCAGCAACGACGGCGCGTTGCGCATCGGCGCGGTGCCGAAGACGCTCGGCCTGATCGGCTCGGGCGTGATCGGGCTCGAGATGGGGTCGGTCTGGCGCCGGCTCGGCGCGCAGGTCACGGTGCTCGAGGCATTGCCCGAGTTCCTGGCCGCGGTCGATGCGCAGGTCGCGAAGGAAGCCTGGAAGGCGTTCACGAAGCAGGGCCTGAAGATCGAGCTCGGCGTCAAGGTCGGCGAGGTCAAGGCCGGCAAGAAGGGCGTCAGCGTCGCCTGGACCGACGCCAAGGGCGCGGCGCAGGTGCTCGAGGTCGAGCGGCTGATCGTCTCGATCGGCCGGGTGCCGAATACCGCCGGGCTGAACGCCGAGGGCGTCGGCCTGAAGCTCGACGAACGCGGCGCGATCGTCGTCGACGACCACTGCCGCACGAACCTGCCCGGCGTCTGGGCGGTCGGCGACGTCGTGCGCGGGCCGATGCTCGCGCACAAGGCCGAGGAGGAGGGGGTGGCGGTCGCCGAGCGGATTGCCGGGCAGCACGGCCATGTCGACTTCAACACGATCCCCTGGGTGATCTACACCAGCCCCGAGATCGCCTGGGTCGGCCAGACCGAACAGCAGCTGAAGGCCGCGGGCCGGGCCTACCGGGCAGGCAGCTTCCCGTTCCTCGCCAACGGCCGCGCGCGCGCGCTCGGCGACACCACCGGCTTCGTCAAGATCCTGGCCGACGCGCAGACCGACGAGATCCTCGGCGTGCACGTGATCGGCCCGATGGCCAGCGAGCTGATCGCCGAGGCCGTGGTCGCGATGGAATTCAAGGCGAGCGCCGAGGACATCGCGCGCATCTGCCACGCCCATCCGTCGTTGAGCGAGGCGACGAAGGAGGCCGCGCTCGCGGTCGACAAGCGCACGCTGAACTTCTGAGCGCGGCGCCGGCGCGATGGGCGTGCGCGAGCTGTACCGGCAAACGCTGGCCGAGCGCGGCTACGTCGCCGACGCCGCGCAGCTGCGCGCGGTCGACGCGCTCGAACGCTGCGAGAACGACTGGCTCGGCTACCTGCGCCGGCGCAGCAACGCGCTGACGAAGATGATCCGGCACCCGCCGATCCCGCGCGGCGTGTACATGTGGGGCGGGGTCGGCCGCGGGAAGAGCTTCCTGATGGACTGCTTCTTCCGCTCGGTGCCGCTGAAGCGCAAGACGCGGCTGCACTTCCACGAATTCATGCGCGAGGTGCATCGCGAACTGCAGGAGCTGCGCGGCACGGTGAACCCGCTGGACGCGCTCGGCCGCAGCATCGCCCGGCGCTACCGCCTGATCTGCTTCGACGAGTTCCACATCGCCGACGTCACCGACGCGATGATCCTGCACCGGCTGCTCGAGGCGATGTTCGCGAACCGGGTCAGCATCGTCACGACCTCGAACTTCCACCCCGAGGGGCTCTATCCGAACGGGCTGCACCGCGACCGCATCCTGCCGGCGATCGAGCTGCTGAAGCAGCAGCTGGAGGTGGTCAACGTCGACGCCGGCACCGACTACCGCCAGCTCGCGCTCGCGCAGTTGCAGGTCTACCACGTGCCGCTCGGCGCGCCGGCGGAGGCCGCGCTGGCGGCCGCCTTCGAGCAGCTCGCCGACACCGCCGACGAGGACCCGGTGCTGCACATCGAGCAGCGCGAGATCCGCGCGAAGCGCCGTGCCGGCGGCGTCGTGTGGTTCGACTTCGCGCAGCTGTGCGGCGGGCCGCGTTCGCAGAACGACTACCTGGAGCTGGCCAGCCGCTTCCACACCGTGCTGCTGTCGAACGTGCCGGCGATGGCGCCGCGGCTGGCGGCCGAGGCGCGGCGCTTCACCTGGCTCGTCGACGTGCTCTACGACCGCCAGGTCAAGCTGATCCTGTCGGCCGCGGTGGCGCCCGAGGCGCTGTACACCGAAGGGCCGCTCGCGCACGAGTTCCCGCGCACCGCGTCGCGGCTGCGCGAGATGGCCGGCGCGCGCTACCTCGCGCTGGCGCGGCGCGAGGTCGATACGGCGTTGACGTGAACCGTCGGCAGGCCGGGGATCGTCGGCCGTCGGCCCCAGGCCGCGGCGGCGGGCCCACGGGCCGCAGCCGGGGCCGGGCCCGGCCGGCGGTGGGCTGGGCATTGGCGCTGGGCCTGCTGGTCGCACTGCCGGGGGCCGCGGCCGAGCCGACGCCGGCGCAGGCGGCCGAGAAGGCCGAACTGCGCGCCGAACGCGAAGGGGTCGAGGCACAGTACCGCACGGCGGAGCGCGATTGCCGCGAGCGGCTGCTGGTGTCGTCCTGCCTGCGCGACGCGCAGCAGCAGCGGCGCACA
>JAFLDG010000374.1 GCA_017302495.1 Burkholderiales bacterium | reverse complement strand
GGCGCAGCCGCTGGCGCTGCCGCCGGCGGCCGGCGGCTCGGCCTTCCGCTTCGACCATGTGCGCTTCCACTACCCGTCGCGGCCGCAGCAGGCGGCGCTGGCGGACTTCTCGCTCGACGTGCGGGCGGGCGAAACGGTCGCGCTGGTCGGCCCCAGCGGCGCGGGCAAGAGCACCGTGCTGCAGCTGCTGCTGCGCTTCTACGACGTGCAGCAGGGCGAGGTCGCGGTCGACGGCGTGCCGGTCAAGCGGATCGCGCTCGGCGAGCTGCGCCGGCGCATCGGCATCGTGCCGCAGGACAGCGTGATCTTCTCGACCAGCGCGCTCGAGAACATCCGCTACGGCCGGCCCGAGGCGGGCGATGCCGAGGTCGTGGCCGCGGCGAAGGCCGCGTTCGCGCACGACTTCATCGAGGCGCTGCCCGAGGGTTACGCCAGCTTCCTCGGCGAGCGCGGCGTGCGCCTGTCCGGCGGCCAGCGCCAGCGGATCGCGATCGCGCGCGCGATGCTGAAGAACCCGCCGCTGCTGCTGCTCGACGAGGCGACGAGCGCGCTCGACGCCGAGAGCGAGCGCATGGTGCAAGCCGCGCTCGAGGCGGCGATGCGCGGCCGCACGACGCTGGTCATCGCGCACCGGCTGGCGACGGTGCTCAAGGCCGACCGCATCGTCGTGCTCGAGGCCGGCCGCATCGTCGACATCGGCCGCCACGCCGAGCTGGCGGCGCGCGACGGGCTCTATGGGCGGCTCGCGGCGATGCAGTTCGCGGAGGCATAATTCGTGCGCAGGAAAAGGGCACAGGCATGCGCAGCATCCGCAACGCGCCGAAGCGCGCGATCAACCTCAGCCTGAACGGCAAGGTGCTGGACCTGGCGCGCGAGATGGGGCTGAACATCTCGCAGACGGTGGACGCGCTGCTGACCGAGGAGGTGCTGCGCCGCTACTGGGCCGACTGGCAGAAGGAGAACGCCGAGGCGATCGCGCACTACAACGAACGCATCGCGCGCGAGGGCCTGTTTTCCGACCGTTACCGCACCTTCATGCGGCCGCGCGCCGCGCGCAAGACGGCTTGAGCCGCCAGGTCCCGGCACCGGCCCGACGCCGTGGCGCGCTTCGACGTCTTCGCCAACCCCTTCGCCGCCGAACGCGGCCACACGCCCTTCGTGCTCGACGTGCAGAACGACCATCTGGGCCCGCTGGCCACGCGGGTCGTGATCCCGCTGCGCACGCGCAAGGGCTTCGGCACCCCGGCGCGCGGCCTGAATCCGGTGCTCGAGGTGGCCGGCACGCCGGTCGTGCTCGACACCGCGGCGCTGGCGCCGGTGCCGGCGCAGATGCTGCAGCACCCGGTGCTGCGCGCCCCCCATTGGCAGGGCGACGTCGTCGACGCGCTCGACACGCTTTTCGGAGCCTACTGACCGTGACCCGCCCCGTCCGCACGCAGTACGAGGACTTCATGCGCCATGTGTTCACGCACGGCGTGCCGAAGGCCGACCGCACCGGCACCGGCACGCGCAGCGTGTTCGGCCACCAGATGCGCTTCGACCTGAACGAAGGCTTCCCGCTGGTGACGACGAAGAAGGTGCACTTCAAGAGCATCGCGCTCGAACTGCTGTGGTTCCTGCGCGGCGACGGCAACGCGCGCTGGCTGCAGGAGCGCGGCGTGACGATCTGGGACGAGTGGGCCGACCCCGAGACCGGCGACCTGGGCCCGGTCTACGGCGTGCAGTGGCGCAGCTGGCCCGCGCCCAGCCCCGAGAATCCGAGCGGCCACGTCGACCAGATCGCCGAGGTCGTCAGGCAGCTGAAGACGAACCCCGACAGCCGCCGCATCGTCGTCAGCGCCTGGAACGTGGCCGAACTGCCGAAGATGGCGCTGCTGCCCTGCCACGCGTTCTTCCAGTTCTACGTGGCGCCGGGCGCGACGCCGGGCGCGCCGGGCCGGCTGAGCTGCCAGCTCTACCAGCGCAGCGCCGACGTCTTCCTCGGCGTGCCGTTCAACATCGCGAGCTACGCGCTGCTGACGCACCTGCTCGCGCAGCAGTGCGACCTGGGTGTCGGCGACTTCGTCTGGACCGGCGGCGACTGCCACATCTACGACAACCACGTCGAGCAGGTGCGCACCCAGCTCGAGCGCGAGCCCTACCCGTACCCGACGCTGCGCATCGCGCGCCGGCCGCCGTCGGTCTTCGACTACGCGTACGAGGACTTCGAGATCGCCGACTACCGGCACCACCCGGCGATCAAGGCGCCGGTGGCGGTGTGAGCGTGGACCCGACCATGGGCGAAGTCGTGCTCGTCGCCGCGGTCGCGCGCAACGGCGTCATCGGCCGCGACGGCGGGCTGCCCTGGCACCTGCCGGCGGACCTGGCCTTCTTCCGCGAGGCGACGATGGGCCACCCGGTGGTCATGGGCCGGCGCACCTGGCAGGCGCTGCCCGATCGGGTGCGGCCGCTGCCCGGCCGGCGCAACATCGTCGTCACGCGCGACGCCGGCTTCGCCGCGCCCGGCGCCGAGGTCGTGCCGTCGTTCGACGCGGCGCTGGCGCTGGTGGCCGCGGCGCCGCGCATCTGCGTGATCGGCGGCGCGCAGCTCTACGCGGCGGCGCTGCCGCGCGCCGACGTGCTGCTGCTGACCGAGATCGACCTTGACGCCGACGGCGACACGCACTTCCCCGCCTGGCCGCGCGCCGACTACGACGAGAGCTGGCGCACGCGCCACGACTCCGGCCAGGGCTTCGCCTACGACTTCGTCGAGTACCGCCGCCGTCACTGACAGGCAGCGAGCGCGGCCTGCAGCGCCGGCCGGTCGTGCGCGAGGCCGGCGGCCTGCGCTTCGTCGATCAGCGCGGCCAGCTCCGCCGCGAGCGCGGCGCCGGTCTCGCCCTGCGCCGCACGCACCAGCGCCCGGCCGACGCGCGCATGGTGCGTGGCCCAGAACACCGGCTCGTCACCCACGTAGTGCTCGAGCGCATCGGCATGGCGCAGCGCGTCGCCGTGCCGCCGCTGCGCGAGGCGCAGCCGCATCAGTTCGACGTGCAGCACCAGGTGGTTGTGCGACACCGCGACCGCGGCGAGCAGCCGCTGCGCCTGTTCGAACAGCGCCTCGGCCTCGGCCGGATCGTCGCTGCAGCAGCCGACCTCGGCCAGCACCAGCGCGCCGGCGAAGGCCTCGGCGCGGACCTCGGTGCACAACTGCCACGCCTGCCGCGCCAGCTCCAGGCCCTCGGCGCGCGCGCCGTGCCGGCGCCGCACCGCGGCCAGTGCCGCCAGGCTGATCAGCTCGAAGCGCCGCATGCCGGCCGCGTGCGCCAGCGCGATCGCCTGCTGCAGTTCGGCGGCGGCCTGCGCATCGTTCGCCCACGCGAGCATCACGCCGAGCGATTCGACCACCATCGCCTCGGCGTTGCGGTGCGCCATCGCGACCGCGGCTTCGCGCGCCGCCTGCAGCTGCCGCCGCGACTCGGCGTGCCGGCCGTGCCAGAAGCAGCACCAGCCGAGCATCGCCCGGTTCATCACCGCGAAGCGGCGCGCGTCGACCCGCTCGCACATCGCGACGCAGCGCTCGAAGGCCTGCAGCGCCGAGCGCAGCCGGCCGGCCGCATAGTGCGCGTCGCCGAGCCCCGACAGCGCCTGCGCCTGCGCCAGTTCGTCACCGGCGCGTTCGGCCAGCGCGAGCGCGGCGCCGTGCTCGGCGGCGCAGGCCGCGATCTCGCCGCGGGCAAAACACAGGTTGCCGCGCAGGTAGTGGATGCGGGCGCACCAGCCGTCGTCGCCCAGCCGCTCGGCCACCGGCTGCGCCTGGTCCAGCGCCTGCCAGGCCGGTTCGACCTGGGCGAGGAAACGGTGCACGCCGGCGATCTCGGTCCAGGCGCGCGCCGCATCGGCTTCGTCGGCCGCGACGTCGCGCGCCTGCTCGAACGCGGCCAGCGCGTCGGCGTTGCGGCCGAGTTCGCGCAGCGCCTCGCCCTGCAGCAGCGCGAGCGCGTGCCGGTCGGCGGCCTGCCGGGCCAGGTTGGCGCCGGTGGTGGCCAGCGCCAGCGCCTCGGCGTAGCGCATGCGCTGCGCCTCGGCGCGCGCCGCCGCGGCGAAGGCGGCCGCGGCCT
>JAFLDG010000373.1 GCA_017302495.1 Burkholderiales bacterium | reverse complement strand
GTTCCCGCGCCCGCGGCGGCTCGGAGCCGGCGCCGCACCGGCCTGCGGCCGCGACCCGGCTCAGGGCGGCACGACCACCATCTCCTTCGGCGCCTCGCGCCGGATCAGGTAGATGCCGCTGACGATGATGATCGCGCCGCCGGCCAGCGTGTAGGCGTCGGGCACCGCACGCCAGACCAGCCAGTCGAGCACCACCGCCCAGGCGAGCGCGGTGTACTCGAACGGCGCCACCGCCGAGGCCTGGCCGTGGCGGAAGGCCTCGGTGATCGCCAGCTGGCCGAGGAAGCCGCTGACCGCCAGCCCGAGCAGCAGCGGCGCATGCGCGGCCGGCACCGGCACCCACTGCCCCGCACTGAGCGCGAGGCCGCCCAGCGCCAGGCCGGCGGTGGTCCAGAACAGCAGCGTCGCACTCGGCTCGGTGCGGCTGATGATGCGGCCGATCACGTTCGCCAGCGCGTAGCACACCGCCGCGGCCAGCACCGCCAGCGCGCCGAGCGACAGGAACGCGCTCTGGTCGGGCCGCAGCGCCACGACCACGCCGCAAAGACCGACCACGATCGCGATCCAGTGCCGCGGCGGCACGCTCTCCTTCAGCAGCGGCACCGACAGCATCGTGATGACCATCGGCGCGACGAAGCTCAGCGTGTAGGCCTCGGCCAGCCCCAGCGTCTTCAGGCCATAGGTGAACAGCGCGAGCAGCAGCACCGTGAGCAGCGCGCGCAACAGGTGCAGCGGCCAGCGCAGCCGGCGGCTGAACACCGCCGCCACCTCGCGCCGCCACAGCAGGTACGCGCACACCAGCGGCATCGCCGTCAGCCCGCGCAACGCCGTCACCTGGAACGGCGGGTAGGTGCCGGCCAGCACCTTCAGCAGCGCGTCCATGGCGCCGAACATCGCGCAGGCGGCGATCATGGCGACGATGGCGCGGAGGTTGCCGCTGCTGGGCATGGGTGGTGGCGTTGCGGTTTGCAGGCCGGGCCTGCCTGCCGGCGGGCGAGCATAGCCGCCGGCCACCGGCCGCGTGGCGCGCGGCGCCGTATGCTCGCGCCACGATGCTCCGCACCCTGAAGGAACTGTTCGGCGCGCTCGTGCCGCCGCCGCCGGCGGCCGACGGGCAGGCCGCCGAGCACACGCTGCAGCTCGCCGCCGCGGTGATGCTGGTCGAGGTCATGCGCGCCGACGCCCACTTCGCGCCGGCCGAACGGCAGGCGGTGATCGCGGCCTTGCGCCGCAAGTTCGCGCTCGGCGACGACGAGACCGAGCGCCTGGTCGAACTGGCCGCCGCGACCGCGCGCGAGGCCACCGGCTTCTACACCTTCACCTCGCACATCAACGCGCACTTCGACATGGCCGCGAAGATCCGCATGGTCGAGGCGATGTGGGGCGTGGCCTTTGCCGACGGCCACCTGAGCGAACACGAGCGGCACACGCTGTGGCGCGTCGCGGACCTGCTGCACGTGCCGCAGGGCGCGTACGTGCACGCCCGGCTGCGCGCGAAGGAAGCCGCGGACGCCGCGCGCGGCAACGACGGCCCGCCGCCGGCCGGTGCGTCGGGCGTGCCGTAACGGGTATCGGCGCGCGCCGCGCGGTGGCGATTCGGGGTCGTCGGAAATCGGCCCTTTGCGGCTGTTCGGAAGGTCTGCTGTTCCCGTTTCGCCGCTGTTGCGACCGAGAGGCAAAGGCGGCACGCTCCGGCAGCAACGACAAGACGCTTCGCCCGTGCGGACGGGGGCGGCGTAGGCACACCACAGGTCGGGCCGACGACGGGGTGGCCAACGGAGTGAATGAGAATTTGGCTGAACGGAGTTGGCCACCCCGTCGGCGGCCCCGTGCGCCGCGTTGAAGCGCCGCAGCGGCTGCTTTCGTCACGACGACGAAGGACAGCTCAGGGCCGGGGCGAGCCGTTCCTCGCCAGTGGAGAGCGGCCGCCGGCGCGGCTCGGCGGCGGTTCACCCGGCCGCCGCCGCGTCCGCCATCGCATCAGCGATCAGCCTGGCGGTGAGTGCCGGGTCTTCCATCGGCAGCATGTGCGTCTTGTCCAGCAGCTGCAGGTCGCGCCCGTTGCGGAACTCCTGCGCCAGCTGCGCATAGGTGGGCGTGCCCAGCGCGTCCCAGGGCTTGATGCGCGGGTCCTGCGGCCGTGCGCGGATCACGAGAACCGGGATCTGCAGCGCGCGGATGCTGGCGTAGATGCCCGGGTTGGCCAGCGCCGCCGGGTACACGCTGCCCTCGAAGGCCGGCGCGCAGGCCAGCTCGAAGCCTTGGCCGTCGGCGGCCGGCTTCAGCCCGTGCTGGCAGTAGTCGTGCAAGGCCTGCGTGTCGAACACCGAATACGGCGGCCGGTCGGCGAAGCGCTCGAACATCTCCTGCGCCGAGGCGAAGCGGTCCTTGCGCTGCGCCGACGGATGCAGCGTGCCCGGCGGCGGCAACGGCTGGTGGTAATCGGCCGGGCTGCGGATCACCGGGTCCACCAGCACCAGCTGGCGCAAGCGCCCGGGCGCGAAGGCCGCCGCCTGCACCAGCGCATGCGCGCCCATGCTGTGGCCGATGCCCACCGCGTCGTGCACATCCAGCGCCTGCAGCAGCGCCGCCTGGTCGCGGCCGAAGTCGGCCCAGCTGTCGAAGCCGGTGCCGCTGCTGCGGCCGTGGCCGCGCTGGTCGACGGCGATCGCGTGATGCCCCGGCAACCGGTGGATCACCTGATCCCACACCCGGCCGTGGAAGCCGGTGGCATGCACCAGCCACAGCGTCGGCGCGCCGCCCCGCAGCGGCGCCCGCCACTCGTGGCAGGCGAGCGTCAGGCCGCGGATCGGCAGGTGGTGCAGCTTGGGCTGATGGCTCACGCCCGGACCTCGGCCATCGCCGGCACCCGGGCCGGGAGGCGGGGCAAGCGCACGTCGGGGCGGGTCGGTCCGGTCATCGGGTGTCTCGTGCCGCGGATGCAGCGCATGCTAACCAGCGCCGGCGCACCCGCCTGCCGCCGGCGGTGCGCTGCCGACCGCCCCGAACGGGCCATGCCGCATGGCCCGTCGCCGGCCCGCCGTGGCTCCTCGCGGGCGATGTGGGCGAAGCCGCGGCCGCCGACGATGGGCTCCTGTCGTCAACCCCCTGGAGTGCTGCCATGCAACCGAACCCGTTTGCCGAAGTTCCCACCACCGCGCCCGAACGGATCGCGCCCGACACCTGGCTGATCCCGAACCTCGCGCCGGCCGGCGACGGCCTGTTCCTGCCGGTCAACTCGCTCGTCATCCGCGGCCGCGAGCCGGTGATCGTCGACACCGGCGCGCCGATCCACCGCGCGCTGTGGGTCGAGAAGGCGTTCTCGGTCGTCGAGCCCGAGGACGTGCGCTGGATCTTCCTGTCGCACGACGACGGCGACCACACCGGCGCCCTCTTCGACGTGCTCGAGCACTGCCCGCAGGCGACCCTGGTGACCAACTTCTTCGCCGTCGAACGGCTCGCGCTCGAGAAGCCGGCGTTGCCGCTGCAGCGCATGCGCTGGCTCGAGCCCGGCGACCGGCTCGATGTCGGCGACCGCGTGCTGCAGCTGTTCCGGCCGCCGGTCTTCGACGGGCCGACGACGCGCGGCCTGTTCGACCCGAAGACCGGCGCGATGTGGGCGGTCGACAGCTTCGCCTGCTTCACGCCCGGCGCGCTCGACGCCGACGCGCTGCCGGCCGACCTGCTCTCGGGCATCACCGCACTGGGCAGCGCGGTCTCGCCCTGGCATGCCTGGCTCGACCGCGAGCGCTACGGCCGGCACGTCGACACGATCGAGGCGCTGGGCGCGCGCACCGTCGCCTCGGCGCACGGGCCGGTGCTGCGCGGCGGCAGGCTCGACGACGCCTTCGACCGGGTGCGTGCGCTCGCCGGTGCGCCGATCGTTCCGCTGCCGGGCCAGGAGCTGCTCGACACGCTGCTCGCCGCGACCATGGCCGAGGCCGCCGGCTGATACCAAGTCGCGTTCAATAGATTAGATATGATGCTCGTCCACGGACTGCAAGGGGTCGTGGATGAAGAGCCTGATCGTGGGCGACAAGCCGACCGTGCAGCGCTTGGCCGACAGGCTCAAGCGCGCCGAGAGCCACTCGGAGTACCAGCGCATCCA
>JAFLDG010000372.1 GCA_017302495.1 Burkholderiales bacterium | reverse complement strand
CCCCGCCGGCCAGGCCGGCGGCGTCCGCCCCGGACCCCGGGCGCCGCGTGCGCCGGGTGCGGGATTTCCCTGGCCGCATCGAGCGTGCCCGGGGGCGCGGCCGCGGCGACCGGGTGCTACGCTGGCCCGGCCTGCCCGCGATGGAGCGCTGCCGATGAGCCTGACGTTGTCCCACACCACCGGCCCCGCCGAGCCGCCGCTGCGCGACCTGACGCTCGGCGAACTGCTCGCCTGGGCAGCCGAGACCACGCCCGACCGCGTCGCGCTGATCGAAGGCCGGCCCGACCCGGCCGCGCGCCGGCAATGGACCTACGCCGAGCTGTACCGCGACGCGTTGCGCACCGCGCGTGCGCTGCGCGCCCAGTTCGAGCCCGGCGAACGGGTCGCCGTCTGGGCGCCGAACCTGCCGGAGTGGGTGCTGCTCGAGTTCGGCTGCGCGCTCGCCGGCGTCGTGCTGGTGACCGTGAACCCGGCCTTCCGCGCGCACGAGCTCGAGTACGTGCTGAAGCAATCGCGCGCGGCCGGCGTGTTCGTGATCGAGGCCTTTCGCGGCAACCCGATGCACGCCACCGTGCAGCAGGTGGCGCCGGCCTGCCCCGAGCTGCGGCAGGTGGTCCGCTTCGACCGCTGGGCCGACTTCCTCGCCGCCGGCGACGCGCCCGGCATCACGCTGCCGGCCGTGAAGAGCACCGACCCGGTGATGATCCAGTACACCTCGGGCACCACCGGCTTCCCGAAGGGCGCGCTGCTGCACCACCGCGGCCTCGCGAACAACGGCGCCCACACCGCGCACCGCATGGGCATCCGCGACGGCGCGGTCTGGGTCACGACGATGCCGCTGTTCCACACCGGCGGCTGCGTCTGCTGCGTGCTCGGCGCGGTGTCGGTGCGCGCGACGAACGTGCTGGTCGAGGCCTTCGAGCCCGGGCTGGTGCTCGAGCTGTTCGACACCTACCGGGGCGCGGCGATGGTCGGCGTGCCGACGATGCTGGTGGCGATGATGGAGCACCCGGCCTTCGCGACCACCGACATGAGCCACGTGCAGGGCATCTGCTCCGGCGGCTCGCTCGTGCCCGAGGCGCTGGTGCGGCGCTTCGAGCAGCAGCTCGGTGCGCCGTTCACGATCGTCTTCGGCCAGACCGAGTGTTCGCCGGTGGCGACGATGACCAGGCCCGACGACAGCGTCGCGGACAAGGCCCGGACCATCGGCACGCCGCTGCCGCACGTCGAGGTCAAGATCGTCGACCCCGCCACCGGCGCGACGCTGCCGGTGGGGCAGGTGGGCGAGTTCTGCACCCGCGGCTATCTCGTGATGCACGGCTACTTCGAGAACCCGGAGGCGACCGCCGCCGCGATCGACGCCGACGGCTGGCTGCACACCGGCGACCTGTGCGCGATGGACGCGCGCGGCTACTGCACGGTGCAGGGGCGGCTGAAGGACATGATCATCCGCGGCGGCGAGAACATCTACCCGAAGGAGATCGAGGAGTTGCTGTTCAAGCACCCGATGGTCGGCGAGGTGGCCGTGGTCGGCCTGCCCGACGACAAGTGGGGCGAGGTCGTCGCCGCGTTCGTGCGGCCGGCGCCGGGGCAGGTGGTCGACAAGGAGTTGCTCACCGCCTACCTGCGCGAGCAGCTCTCGCCGCACAAGACGCCGAAGCACTGGTTCGTGCTCGATGCGTTTCCTCTCACCGGCTCGGGCAAGATCCAGAAGTTCAAGCTGCGCGAGCGCTGGTTGGCGGGCGAGTTCACGGAAGCCTGAGCCGGACACGAGGACGTGCCTGTACCTGTCCGAATGCCGGCTCGGAGGCGCGCGACTGCAGATCGTGCGCGCGGCCTGCCAGGCTGGAGCGGCCCGCGTGCCCGCGAGCGGGTTTAGCCTCCCGGGCCAGCGCAGCGAGGAGCCGAACGATGAAGCGTCGTGAGCTGTTGTCCCGCTGGCCGGCCGTGCTGGCGGCACCGGCGTTCGCCCAGACCCCGCCCGGCCCGAAGCTGCTGGTCTTTCTGACCTCGTTTGCCAAGACCAACCTGGTGGCTGCCGCCGAAGACCAGATGCGGCAGGAACTGGCCCGCCTGGGCTGGCGCGACGGCGACAACCTGCGACTGGAGATTCGCTACGGCGACAACCGGCCGGAGCGGCTGGACGAACTCGCGCGCGAGCTGGTGGCGCTGCAGCCCGCGGCGGCGCTGGTGCTGGACACGTCCGCGATGCGCGCGCTGATGCGCCAGTCGACGCGAGTGCCGATCGTCGTCGGCTTCACCGGCGATCCGGTGGCCATGGGCCTGGCCGCGAGCCTGCGCCGCCCGGGCGGCCAGGTGACCGGCCAGTCGATGCAGTTCGAGGACATCCGCCTGAAGACCTACGAACTGGCGCGAAAGGTGGTACCGGCGGCTCGGCGCCTGGCCGGGTTGTTCGATCGCAGGATCGTCCCGGAGGCGCAGTTCGACGCCTGGCTGGCCGGCGTGCGCGGCCTGGCAAAGCAGGTCGGCCTGGAGTACCTGCCGCTGCCGGTGCGCAGCGCCGGCGAGATCGAGCCCGCGCTGCGGGCGCTGACGCCGGTGCGCGAGCATGTGCTGGGCGTCAACATCGACGAGCTGATGTTCGTCAACTACGCGTCGACGGCGGCGCTGGCGCGCACGTTGCGCCTGCCGTCGTTCTCGCAGCAGCAGGGCTATGTTCAGTCCGGCGGCCTGTTCGGCTACGGCCCCGACACGGACGCGATGTGGCTGCGGGCGGTGCAGATGGCCGACCAGGTGCTGCGCGGCCGGCCGGCCGGCGAGATCCCCTTCGAGCAGCCGGCGCGCATCATCCTGACGCTCAACCGCGCGACCGCCGGCGCCATCGGGCTCACCTTCCCGCAGGAGCTGCTGCTGCGGGCTGACGCGGTGATCGCGTAGGTCGTCGCCCGGCCTCGTTCGCGATCAGTGCGGGCGCGGGCCTATGCCAACGCCTCGTCGATCTGCTGCGCCACGTTCAGGCCGCGCTCCTGCTTGAAGAGCAGCGCGAACAACGCCTTGCCGGCGCTGCGCTCGGCCCACAGCCGGCCGACCTGGCCCTTTTCGATCTCCTTGGGCACGCTGCGCAGATGCTCGCCCTTGTATTCGGCGACGAACACCCGGCCGTCGTTCAGCTCGCAGACGAAGTCGGGATAGAAGCGCCCGGCCGAGGTCGGCAGCCAGAAGCCGGCCACCGGGTCCGAGTCGAGGTTGCGCACCCAATGCTTCACCTTCGGGTGCGCGTCGATGGCGACCGCGCAGGCGTGCTCCTCGCCGCCGTCCTTCAGGTGGGCGACCACCGGATAGAAGTGCTTGGCGAAGCGGAACTTGCCGTCGTAGCGCCGGTTCGCCGGCACCGGATAGACGGCGGGGTCGAAGCGGAATGCGTGCGCGGGCCCGGCGTGCAGATCCCAGCCGCCCTCGAGCACCAGTTGCGTGAAGGCCGCCTTGGCGGCCTTGTCGCGCAACTCGCCGATGCGCAGCGCCAGCCGCCGCACCAGCGTGTGCTGGTGCCGGGCCAGCTGTTCCAGCGGCACGTGCTTGTCGTGCATCAGGTGCTGCACGCACGCCAGCGTGAAGGCCCGCAGGTGCGCCGGCACGATGTCCATCGCCACGTTGCGCGCCGGATGCTGCAGCTCGGCCGCCAGCCAGCGCGCCAGGTCCTCCGGCGTGATCGTCCCGGCCACCGCGTCCAGCGGCAGCTGGGTGGCGTCGCCGCGGCCCACGCGCACGCGCTCGCCGTCGAGGTAGACCTCCCACAGCGTGCCCTGCTCGGCCATCGCGAAGCCTTCCAGGCTCATCGGTTCGGCCAGCAGGTTCAGCGCCACGGTCTCCAGCACCGCCTCGCGCTCCAGCAGCAGTTCGGCCTGCTCGCCTGCCGGCCGCCAGCACAGCCGGGGCACCGCCGCGAACACTTCGCCGCGGTTCGACGGCGCCAACGCACCGGCCACCAGCGCGTTGTGCCGCTCGATCTGCTGCGCGACCTGCTCGCGTTGCCGGCCCTTGTGCGCTCCGGCCAGCGCCTGCGCCAGCGGCTCGCCGATCGCGCCGCGCAACTGCACGCGCCGGCGCTCGCCGTCGCTGCTGACAGTGGCCGCGCCCTGCGCCACCGCGTCGGCCACCGCG
>JAFLDG010000371.1 GCA_017302495.1 Burkholderiales bacterium | reverse complement strand
GCAGCGTGATCGTGCGGGTGCCGTCGAGCGCCGGCGCGGCCGGCTGCGCCTGTGCCTGTGCCTGTGCCTGTGCCTGCACGGCCGCCGGCCGCGCGAGCCCCAGCGCCGCGACCACGGCCAGCGCGGCGACCCCCGCCCGCGACGAAAAAGGGCTGCCCGCAGGCAGCCCTTCCGGCCGGGTCGCGAGCGACCTCACTTCATCAGCTTGAAGACCCACACCGAGCCGCCCTGCTCGAGGTAGTTGACCTTCTTCGCGACATCGCCGCCCCACAGCGGCACCGCGCCGCCCCAGCCCGAGGCCACCGCGACGTACTGCTCGCCCTTGTCCTCCCAGGTCACCGGCGGCGCGACCACGCCCGAGCCGGTCTGGAACTTCCACAGCACCTTGCCGGTCTTGGCGTCGGCCGCCTGCAGGTAGCCTTCGGGCGTACCCCAGAACACCAGGTTGCCGCCGGTGGTCAGCACCCCGCCCCACAGCGGCGCGTTGTTCGTCACCTCCCAGGCGATCTTGCCGGTCTTCGGGTCGATCGCGCGCAGCGCGCCGATCGGGCCGTCGCCGAGCGTCTTGATCGTGAAGCCGGCGCCGAGGTAGGCCGCGCCCTTCTTGTAGGTGATCGGCTCGTTCCAGATCTCCATGCCCCACTCGTTGGCCGGCACGTAGAAGAGCTTGGTGTCGGGCGAGTACGCCATCGGCATCTGGTTCTTGCCGCCGAGGAACGACGGCGCCGAGAACACGACGTTGCCCTTCTTGCCGTCGGCCGAACCCGTCGGGTCGCCCGGGCGGTTGTCGGACACGAAGTTCGGCCGGCCGGTCTTCAGGTCGATGCCGGTGGCCCAGGTGATCTTCTTGACGAACGGGAAGGCGTTGACCAGCTGCCCGGTCTTCGCGTCGTTGACGTAGAAGAAGCCGTTGCGGTCGGCCTTGCCGCCGAGCACCTTGCCGCCCTCGTCGTAGGTGACGAACTCGTTCACCCCGTCGAAGTCCCAGCCGTCGTTCGGCGTGTTCTGGTAGTGCCAGACGATCTGGCCGGTCTTGACGTCGATCGCGACGGTGGAGCAGCTGTACAGGTTGTCGCCCTTGCGCAGGTGGCTGTTCCACGGTGCCGGGTTGCCGGCGCCGAAGTAGGCCAGGCCGGTCTTCGGGTTGTAGCTGCCGCCGAGCCAGGTGGCCGAGCCGCCGGTCTTCCACAGGTCGCCCGGCCAGCTCTTGCCCGGCGTGCCCGAGACGCCGTTCTCGGTCTTGTTGCCGGCCTTGTCGTACTTGTAGCCCATGTGGCCTTCGACCACCGGCCGCACCCAGACCAGGTTGCCGGTCTTCGGGTCGCGCGCCTCGACCCGGCCGACGACGCCGAACTCGCCGCCCGACACGCCGGTCAGCAGCAGCCCCTGCGCGATCAGCGGCGCGGCGGTGGCCGAGTAGCCGGCGGCGTAGTCGTCGATCTTCTCCTTCCAGACGACGTCGCCGGTCTTCTGGTCGAGCGCGACCAGCTGCGCGTCGAGGGTGGCGAAGATCACCAGGTTGTCGTACAGCGCGGCGCCGCGGTTGATCACGTCGCAGCAGGGCATGATGCCGTCGGGCAGCCGGTGCTCGTACTTCCAGAGCTTGGCGCCGGTCTTGGCGTCGAGCGCGAAGATGCGCGAGTACGACGCGGTGACGAACATCACCCCATCGTGGATCAGCGGCTGGCTCTCCTGGCCGCGCTGCTTCTCGCCGCCGAACGAAAAGCTCCACGCCGGCACCAGCCGGCCGACGTTGCCGGCGTTGATCGTCTTCAGCGGCGAGTAGCGCTGGCCCTCCTGGCCGAGGCCCCAGCTGAGCACGTCGCCGGTGGTCTTGGCGTCGTTCTCGATCATCTTGTCGGTCACGCCGGCGGCGTGCGCGCCCAGCGTGGCCAGGGCGCCGGCAACGAGCAGGCTCAGGGTCTTCATCTGCATGGGGGTCTCCTTCGTGGTCACGGCCGCACGACGCGCGCCGGCCGCCGCTCACCCGGCGCCCAGCCCATTCGGCACGGTGGAACTGTGGCATGGCCTTCGCCGCCAGGCACCTGCGGACAGACCCTGAGTCGCGGCGCCCGCCGCGCAGCAGGTGCTCCAGCCCGGAACATCAGCGCTTCGCGCCGAGGGCGGCGCGCTCGTAGCGGCCGTACAGGTGCGCCACGGTCCGGACGTACTCGGCCGGCCAGGCCGCCCAGGCACGGAACGGCTCGGACCCCGGCGCCTGCAGCACTTCGGCCATCTCCCAGCCCTGGTCGGCCCACTGGCCGAAGCTGCGGTCCAGCCACTGCAGGTAGCTGCGGGTCTGGCCGATGCCGGCGACGCCGCCGGCCACCGGGCCGTGGCTCGGCACCAGCTGCTTCGGCTGCAGGCTCGCGACGGCGTCCAGGCTCGCCAGCCACGCCTTCGGGTCGGCGTGCGGCGTGGTCGGCACCCGGTCGGCGAACACCAGCCCGCCGGCGAAGACGACGCCGCTGCGCCGGTCGACCAGCACCAGGTCGCTCGCAGTGTGGCCGGCCAGCTCGCGCAGCTCGAACTCGCGCTCGCCGACGCGCAGCACGCCGGGCGCCAGGTCGCCGGCAGGCAGCCGGCGCTCGGTGCCCTTCATCCAGTCGCCGCACAGCCGGTACAGGTTGTCCTCGTAGGCCTTGCCCTCGCGCGCCATGCCGGCGCGGGTGGCGGCGGTGGCCCGCAGCGGCACGTCGGCGAAGGCCTGGTTGCCGAGGAAGTAGTCCGGGTGCAGGTTCAGGTGCAGCACCTGCACCACCGGCTCGAACGTGGTGCGGGCGATCAGCGCACGCAGCTGCTCGCCGTAGCGCCGGCTCGGGCCGGTGTTGATCACGACCACGCCGGCGCCGGTGGTGATGAAGCCGGTGTTGATGATGTTGCAGCCGTTGCGCGCGGCGTCGAAATCGGCATTCGCGCCTTCGACGACGTAGACGCCGGGCGCGAGTTCGCGCGCGGCGAGCCGGTAGTCGAGGGTCGCGGCGTCGACGCGCGGCACCGGCTGCGCGCCGGCCGGCGCCGTCGTCAGCGCCGTCAGCAGCAGCACGAGGCACAGCCGCCGCCGGCTCACGGGACTACCCTCCTCACGCCGCGCTCGGGGATGAGCGCTCGGGAGCGGCCCGGCGCACTCATGGCAGCACCGTGTCGATGCGGTTGCCGTTGTTGTCGGTGCCGACCACCCGCAGCGGGCCCGGTGGCGCGGGGCGGAAGTCGAACGACAGCACCGGGTTCTCGCTCAGCGGCTCGAAAGTCTGCAGCCGCAGCAGCTCGCGCTGCCGCGCATCGCGCAGGCTCAGCCGCGACAGGTAGAACGCCGGGATGCCGCTGACCAGCCCGGTGTCCATCGGGTGCATGATGCGCAGCCGCAGGCGCGAGCCGCCCTCGTTGCCCGGCGGCGACGAGAAGCTGCGGCCGCTGACCTCGCCGAGCGTCTTCGACCAGCTGCCGTCGGCGCGGGTGGCGCCGGACACGGTGCAGCCGCCGCCGGCCGAATCGACCCAGGTGCCGCCGACGTGCCACTGCCCGTCCTGCGTCTGCACCAGCGCGCGCACCGGCGAGGCCTGCTCGAGCTTGAAGCGGAACGACACCACCGGCAGCGCGGCGACCGGCTGCAGTTCCAGCACCTTCTTGATCGGGTTGCGGTCGACGACGACGACGATGCGCTGCACGCCGTCGAGCCGGGCGCGGACCGTGACCGGCACGTTCATCGGGTCCTCGGCGAAGGCCGGACCCTGCACCTCGACGCGGTCGTCGAAGCGCCAGCGCGCCTTGGCGCCGATCGTCTCGGCGCGCAGCGCCGGCCACAGGTGCGAGCGGTACGGGTCGCCCTCGAACTCGTCGGCCAGGGCGCACCCCGGCGGCAGCCCGGTCGCGAGCAGCGAAGCGGCGGCGATCAGGCGGCGGCGTTGCATCGTGGGATGTCGGTGTCGGGGTTCCCGGTCCGGCCGCAGGCCGGGCCGGCTGCGCCCGGGGAGACCGGGCCGCCAGACCGGCGAGCGACCTGCGCCGGCGGACGATGAAGCAGCTTGTCACGGCCCGGGCCCGCCACCAAGCCGGTGGAAACCACGAGCCTGCGCCAGAACGGATCAGCGCCGGCCGCGCGCCGTGCCGGACCGCGACCCGGCCGCTTCGCCGTC
>JAFLDG010000370.1 GCA_017302495.1 Burkholderiales bacterium | reverse complement strand
CCGAGGCGGGCAAGCCGGCGCGCGGCGGCGGCTACCGCCTCAGCGAGCACGTGAAGCAGTACTACGCGTCGGCCCGGACCTGAACCGTGCCGGTGGCGTCCACGCTTCCCGAAACACCAGCCGTCCACCAGGAGGCAACATGCTGTTGACACGCAAGTCGGCGGGCAGCGGGGCGACGACGTCGTCCCGCGGCTTCGTCGACAACCTGGCGCGGGGCTTGGCCCGCGCCGTACCCACGATGGACCGGCGCAGGTTCCTGCGCCGCTCCGGGCTGGGCCTGGGCGCCGGCATGGCCGCGTCGCAACTGGCGCTGGTGCGCCGGGCCGATGCCGCCGACGGCAGCGCGGCCAAGCCGGCCGGCGGCGGCAAGATCGAGGTCAAGCGCACGGTCTGCACGCACTGCTCGGTCGGCTGCGCCGTCGACGCGGTGGTCGACAACGGCGTGTGGGTGCGGCAGGAGCCGGTGTTCGACTCGCCGCTGAGCCTGGGCGGGCACTGCGCCAAGGGTGCGGCGGTGCGCGAGAACGCGCACGGCGAGTTCCGGCTCAAGTACCCGATGAAGCTGGTCGACGGCAAGTACCAGCGCATCACGTGGGACCAGGCGCTCGACGAGATCAGCGCCAGGATGCTCAAGCTGCGCGAGGAGAGCGGCCCCGACAGCCTGTTCATCGTCGGCTCGTGCAAGAGCAACAACGAACAGGGTTATCTGCTGCGCAAGTGGATGACGCTGTGGGGGAGCAACAACTGCGACCACCAGGCTCGAATATGCCACTCCACGACTGTCGCCGGTGTGGCGAATACGTGGGGCTACGGTGCGATGACGAACTCGTACAACGACATGCGCAACGCGAAGTCGGCGATCTACCTCGGCAGCAATGCCGCGGAAGCGCACCCGGTCTCGCTCGTGCACATGCTGCATGCGAAGGAGAACGGCTGCAAGATGATCGTCGTGGACCCGCGGTTCACGCGCACGGCGGCGAAGGCGGACCAGTACGTGCGCCTGCGCTCGGGCACGGACATCGCGTTCATCTACGGCGTGATGTTCCACATCTTCAAGAACGGCTGGGAGGACAAGGGCTACCTCGACGACCGCGTCTACGGCATGGACAAGGTCCGCGAGACCGTGCTCGCCGAGTGGACGCCGGACAAGGTGCAGGCCGTGTCCGGGGTGTCCGAGGAGGTCTGCTACCAGGTCGCCAAGACGCTGGCGGAGAACCGCCCCGGCACGCTGGTGTGGTGCATGGGCCAGGCGCAGCACAGCATCGGCAACGCGATCGTGCGCGCGTCCTGCCTGCTGCAGCTCGCGCTGGGCAACGTCGGCGTCAGCGGCGGCGGCACGAACATCTTCCGCGGCCACGACAACGTCCAGGGCATCACCGACATCGGCGCGAACCCCGACTCGCTGCCCGGGTACTACGGCCTGGCCGAGGGTTCGTTCAAGCACTACGCCGCGGTCTGGGGCGTCGACCTCGACTGGATCAAGCAGCGCTACGCGCCGGGCATGATGTCCAAGCCGGGCATCACCGTCTCGCGCTGGTACGACGCGGTGCTCGAGAAGAACGAGAACATCGACCAGCCGAGCAACCTGCGCGGCATGTTCTATTGGGGGCATGCGCCGAACTCGCAGTCGCGCGGGCTGGATCTCAAGCGCGGCATGGACAAGCTCGACCTGCTGGTGGTCGTGGATCCGTTCCCGTCGGCCACCGCGGCCATGGCCGCGATGCCCGGCAAGGCCGAGGACGCCAACCCGAACCGGGCGGTGTACCTGCTGCCGGCGTGCACGCAGTTCGAGACCAGCGGCTCGGTCACGGCCTCCAACCGCTCGTTGCAATGGCGCGAGAAGGTCATGGAGCCGCTGTACGAATCGCGCAGCGACCACATGATCATGTACCAGCTCGCGCAGAAGCTGGGCTTCGGCGAGCAGCTGGTCAAGAACTACAAGATGCAGAAGGTCAAGGGCCTGGACGAACCCGTGCCCGAGGACATCCTGCGCGAGATCAACCGCTCGGTCTGGACCATCGGCTACACAGGCCAGAGCCCCGAGCGGCTGAAGGCGCACATGCGCAACATGCACGTGTTCGATCCGACCACGCTGCGGGCCAAGGGCGGCGTCGACAAGGAGACCGGCTACAAGCTGGACGGCGACTACTTCGGCCTGCCGTGGCCCTGCTACGGCTCGGCGGAGATCAAGCACCCGGGCACGCACGTGCTGTACAACAACGCGCAGCACGTGATGGACGGCGGCGGCAACTTCCGCGCGAACTTCGGCGTCGAGCGCGACGGGCAGTCGCTGCTCGCGGCCGACGGTTCGCACTCGAAGGGTGCCGAGATCACCACCGGTTACCCGGAGTTCGACCACCTGCTGCTGAAGAAGCTGGGCTGGTGGGACGACCTCACCGACGCCGAGAAGACCGCGGCCGAAGGCAAGAACTGGAAGACCGACCTGTCCGGCGGCATCCAGCGCGTCGCGATGAAGCACGGCTGCCACCCGTTCGGCAACGCCAAGGCGCGGGCGATCGTCTGGAACTTCCCGGATCCGATTCCGAAGCACCGCGAGCCGATCTATTCGCCGCGACCGGAACTGGTCGCGCAGTACCCGACGCACGACGACAAGAAGGCCTTCTGGCGGCTGCCGACGCTGTTCAAGACCGTGCAGGAAGCGAACAAGGACATCGGCAAGAAGTTCCCGCTGATCCTGACCACCGGGCGGCTGGTCGAGTACGAGGGCGGCGGCGACGAGACGCGGTCCAACCGCTACCTGGCGGAGCTGCAGCAGGAGATGTTCATCGAGCTGAACCCGGCCGCGGCCAACGATCGCGGCATCCGCAACGGCGACAGCGTCTGGGTCACCACGCCCAGCGGGGCCCGGCTGAAGGTGCGCGCGCTGGTCACCGACCGGGTCGACCGCGAGACGGCGTTCATGCCCTACCACTTCGCCGGCCGCTGGCAGGGCGAGGACCTGCTGAAGTTCTACCCCGAGGGTGCCGCGCCGATCGTGCGCGGCGAGGCGGCGAACACCGCGACGACCTACGGCTACGACTCCGTGACGATGATGCAGGAGACGAAGACGTCGGTCTGCCAGATCGAGCGGGCAGCTTGAGGGAGCATCGCGATGGCACGAATGAAGTTCATCTGCGATGCCGAGCGCTGCATCGAGTGCAACGGCTGCGTCACGGCCTGCAAGGCCGAGCACGAAGTGCCTTGGGGCGTGAACCGCCGGCGGGTCGTCACGCTCAACGACGGCCAGCCGGGCGAGCGCTCGATCTCGGTGGCCTGCATGCACTGCTCCGACGCGCCGTGCATGGCGGTGTGTCCGGTCGACTGCTTCTACCGCACCGACGACGGCGTGGTGCTGCACGACAAGGACGTGTGCATCGGCTGCGGCTACTGCTCCTACGCCTGTCCCTTCGGCGCGCCGCAGTTCCCGAGCAACGGGACCTTCGGTCTGCGCGGCAAGATGGACAAGTGCACCTTCTGCGCCGGCGGACCCGAAGCCAACGGCAGCGAGGCCGAGTTCGAGAAGTACGGCCGCAACCGCCTGGCCGAGGGCAAGCTGCCGATCTGCGCCGAGATGTGCTCGACCAAGGCGCTGCTCGGCGGCGACGGCGACGTGGTGGCCGACATCTTCCGCACCCGGGTGCTCGCGCGCGGCAAGGGCAGCGAAGTCTGGGGCTGGGGCACCGCCTACGGCAAACCGACGGAGGTCAAGAAGTGACGACCAGGCTCGCGCTCCTCGCGGCGGCGGCGCTGCTGCTCGGCGGCTGCGGCGAGAAGCCGCAGACCATGGCCACCGGCAGCAAGCCGGACGTCCCGGCCTGGCAGCAGGTGCCGGGCGTCAACGTCGACCCGGGCTGGAAGGCGGGTGACCGCAAGGCCTGGGAAGAGCACCTGAAGGTGCGCACCCAGCGCGGCCAGAACGAGTACACGCGTGGCTCGAGCGGCCAGAGCTGAGGAGGCACCGATGAAGCGCACGCTCCGTGGCAGGGCCGCGGTGTTCGCCGCCATGCTGGCCCTGGCCGGCGGGGTGTCCGCGCAGCCGACCTCGACGCCGGCCGATCCGCCGCCGCCCGCCGCCGCGCC
>JAFLDG010000037.1 GCA_017302495.1 Burkholderiales bacterium | reverse complement strand
CGCGCCGCGGCCGCGGCGTAACCGCCCTGCCCGATCGTCGCGAGCAGGCGCCGCAGGCGCTCGTCGTCCCCGGCCCGGCGCTCGGCCGCTTCGCGCGCCGCCTCGGCGCGGTCCTCGTCGGCCATCGTCAGCGCGAACATCGCGCCGAAAGTCTGGAAGAACATCGCCTCGCTGGCCGCGTCGCGCAGCGCGCGGTAGAGGTCGAGCGTCGCGCTGACCACCTCCGCGCCGGCGCGCTCGGCCCGGCGCGGCAGCGCGTCGTCGTCCAGCGCCTGGCGCTGCGCGCGCACGGCCTCGGCCGCCCCCGGCAGCCAGGCGAGCCAGGGGTTCAGGTCCGACAGCAGCCAGCGTTCGGCGCGCAGCGGATGCCACTGGCGCAGCCACTGCGCCGTGCTCTCGTTCGTCAGCGCCTGCACCCACGGCCGGGCGAACAGCTCGTAGGCCTTCTGGTTGAAGGCCGACAGCTGCTCCACCGCCTCGAAGGCGACCTCGTCCTTGCGTTCGAAGCGGTTCAGCCGCGCGGCCACGTCCTCGAGCCGCTTCTCCTCGAAGCCGACCTCGTACGCCGGCTCGCCGCCGCGGCCCGGCACCTCGGTGATCTGCATCCCGTACAGCCCCGGCGGCAGCGCCTCGATCGACTTCAGCACCGAGACGATCTGCGCATGCTCCTTCTTCGCCACCGCCCCGCTGACGAAGATGCCGAGGTGCCCGGCGTCCTCATGCAGCAGGCCGACGATGACCTGGCCGCGCGCCTTGATCTCGTCGGTCGAGCCGTAGACGTCGGCGACCCAGTTGAAGGCCTGCTGCGGCGGCGTGATGTTGTCGCCCATCGACGCGAACAGCACGATCGGCGCGCGGATCTCGCGCAGGTCGAAGACCTTGCCGGCCGCGGCGGCCGTCCCGCCTTTCCACAGCTTGTTGCCGACGAAGAGGTTCTGCGTGATCCACTCGATCTCTTCGCGGTTCATCAGATAGAAGCCGCCCCACCAGCGCTCGAACTCGAGGAAGCGCGGCACCTCGGTGTCGACCTTCCGGAAGACGTTGACGTACTTGTCCCAGTACGTGTTGGCCGGGTTCAGGTTCTCGAAGTTCTGCACCAGGTAGGCGCCGTCGAAGAGGCCGCTGCCGAGGTCGGCGGACAGCGACGACAGCCAGGTGCCGCCGAGCAGGCCGCCGGCGTAGCGCATCGGGTTGTCGCTCGGGCCCTCGGTCCAGGCGCCGCCCCAGTACGACATCGGCGCGCCGTTGATGACGATCGGGCCGGTGTCCTCCGGGTGCGACGCGGCGAGCATCATCGCCGCCCAGCCGCCCTGGCAGTTGCCGACGATCGCCGGCTTCGGCGCCTTCGGGTGCAGCGCGCGCACGCGCTGCACGAAGCGGCGTTCGGCGGCGGTCACGTCGAGCAGCGTCTGCCCGGGTTCGGGCTCCGGGTAGAAGATGACGAAGTACACCGGGTGGCCGTCGCGCAGCGCGACACCCACCTGCGAGTCGTCCTTGAAGCCGCCGATGCCGGGGCCATGCCCGGCGCGCGGATCGATGATCACGTACGGCCGCCGCTGCGCATCGACGACCGTGCCTTCGGGCGGCACGATGCGCACCAGCGCGTAGTTCACCGGCCGCTCGAGCGTGCGCCCGTCGAGCACCATCTCCCAGTCGAAGTGCAGCACCGGCGGCAGCCCGGCCTTCGTGTGCTCGACGAACTGGTTGCCGCGCTGGCGCAGCGCATCGACGAACAGCACGCCGCGCTGCGCCGAGTCGACCGCATAGCGCCACAAGTCCTGCCAGGTGTCGACCGGCGGGGCCGCCGTCACCAGTTCCTTCGCCAGGCCGTCGCGTGCCTTCTCCAGCCGCTGCCGGTACTGCTCGACCGCGTGGTTCACGCGCTTGCCGTACAGCTTCGCCACGTTGGCGCCGAGTTCGGCCGTCCTGGCCAGCTTGTTGCCGGGTTCCATCGTCATCCTCCGAGCGGATTGAAGTCCTCGGCCGCGGCGGCCGGATGCCACCGGCGGCGCGTACGTTCAGGCCATGATGTGCACGCCGCCGTCGACGTAGATCGTCTCGCCGCTGATGCGCCGGGCGTACGGCGTGGCGAGATAGGCGCAGGCGAAGCCCACGTCCATGATGTCGACCAGCTCGCCGAGCGGCGCGCGCGCGGCGGCGTCGACGAGCAGCCGGTCGAAGTCCTTCAGTCCCGAGGCGGCGCGCGTCTTCAGCGGCCCCGGCGACAGCGCGTGCACGCGGATGCCCTTCGGCCCGAGCTCGTAGGCGAGGTAGCGGCACGACGCTTCCAGCGCCGCCTTGACCGGCCCCATCACGTTGTAGTTCGGCACGACGCGGTTCGCGCCGTGGTAGCTCATCGCGACCATCGTCCCGCCTTCGGTCATGAGCGGCGCCGCGAGCCGCGCCATGCGGACGAACGAATGGCACGACACGTCCATCGCCTTCGCGAAACCCTCGGCCGAGCAGTGCAGCAGCCCGCCTTGCAGATCGTCCTTCGGCGCCCAGGCGATCGAGTGCACGAGGATGTCGAGCCGGCCCCAGGTCTGCCCGATCCGCGCGAACAGCGCTTCGAGCTGGCCGGGCTCGCCCACGTCGAGCGGCGCGACGATCGGCGCGCCGAGCGCCGTCGCGAGCGGCTCGACGTGCGGCTTCGCCTTGTCGTTCAGGTAGGTGATCGCGAGCTCGGCGCCGAGCTCGCGGAACGCCTTCGCGCAGCCGTAGGCGATCGACTGGTCGTTGGCGACGCCGACGACGAGGGCCTTCGCGCCGGCGAGCGCGGGATGGGGAACGTTCAAGGACATGCGGCGCGATGGATCGATGTTGCAGGGCAGCATTCTCGCCGATCGCCACGCGCCCGAGCCCGCCGACGGGTCTTGTCCCATCCTCCGGGCAACGCCGGATCCACGGCGACGGCCGCTTGCCGCCGGCTTGTCGCGACCATCGCTGCCCGCCACAACCGGCCGCTGCCTTGCGTACGGACAAATCCCGAGCGAAGCGGCGCTGGCGCGGCTCCGGTGCCGCCCATAGGATCGATCATCCCCCCCGCCGGGAGGGGGCCCGGGCGCGAGCGGGGATGACTAACATTTTCGGTATCCCTGCCCTGGTCTTGCGGAGATCGACGATGCGACATCGAACGTTCGGCACCCTGGCGCTGCTCGCCGCGCTGTCCACCGGCGGCGCTGCTCACGCCCAGACCAACGAGCAGCTCAAGCAGATGCTCGACCAGGCGCTGAAAACGATCGACGACCTGAAGGGCCGGGTCCAGGCGCTCGAGGCCGAGCGCGACAAGGCGAAGGCCGCGTCCCCCGCCGCGGCACCGGCGCCGGTCGTCGGGTGGGGGGCACCGGTCGTTTCTGCCGGCACGCGTGCCGAGGATGCGAAGACGCCCGACGCCGACAAGGCCCGGCTCGAGATCTACGGCCAGGTGATGCTCGACACGATCTACGACTTCAAGCGCATGAACCCCGACTGGCAGGCGACGCTGCGGCCGTCGCAGATCCCGGTCAACTGCCCGGGCGACGCCGGTTGCGGCAAGGACGGCGCCTGGGTGTTCAGCGCGCGCCAGTCGAGCCTCGGTCTGCGCAGCTTCATCCCGACTTCCTGGGGCCTGGTCAAGACCGACCTGAGCTTCGACCTGTTCGGCACCGACGGCAGCACGTCGATCCACTGGCTCAGCATCTGGGCCGAACTGGGCATGTTCGGCGTCGGCCAGACCTACTCGAACTTCATGGACATCGACGTGTTCCCGAACACGATCGACTACTGGGGCCCGAGCGGCATGGTCTTCGTGCGCAACCCGCAGCTGCGCATCACGCCGTGGGCGAAGGACGGCATGGGGCTGGCGCTCACGCTCGAAGCGCCGAACTCGGCGCTCGACACCGGCAAGCTCACCGAGATCGCGCCCGATTTCGGCGCCGGCTTCACCGGCTGGAACCGCCTGCCCGACCTGACCGGCTCGTTCCGCTACGGCGCCGACTGGGGCCACGTCAAGGCCGCCGGCATCCTGCGCCAGGTCGGCTGGCAGAACACGCTGACGCCGGACGGCAACCCGTCGGGCACGAAAACCGGCTACGGCCTGAACCTGACCGGCACGCTGAAGGTCTTCGGCAAGGACCAGATCAACGCCGGCTTCGTCTGGGGCAAGGCGATCGCGAGCTACATGAACGACGGCGGCGTCGACCTCGCGCCGGGCCCGGGCCTGCGTGCCGAGACGGTGCAGTCGATCGGCTGGCTCGCCTACTACAACCACGTCTGGGCCGACGACTGGACGAGCGCGATCGGCTTCTCGCAGCACCTGCAGGACAACACCGTCGGCCAGACCGCGACCGCGTTCAAGCGCGGCAGCTACGGTAACCTGAACCTGCTATACACGCCGTGGAAGAACGTGCTCACCGGCATCGAGTTCGTCTGGGGCGAGCTCGAGCAGTACGGCGGCGCCTCGGCCACCGACTACCGGCTGCAGTTCTCGACCAAGGTCACGTTCTGACGGTGCGCGCGACGATCGCGCCGGCAACCTTCGCGGGGAGGCGAAGATGAGCCTGAGAGCCCACTTTCCGATCCTGATCGCGCATCGGGATGTCGGCAGGCACAGCGTGGCCGGCGCCCGGCTGCAGCAGATCCAGCACGAGCTGGAAGCGGGCGGCTGGAAGACGCTGATGGTCGACAACGAGGCCGATGCCGGGATCATCGCCGGCCTGCACCGCGGCCTGGCGGCGATCGTCTTCCGCGCCGAGGTGCTGCAGAAGGACGCAGGCACCACCGAGCGCCTGATCGACCTGATCGGCGGCGTGCACCAGCGCGCACCGGGGTTGCCGGTGATCGCGCTCGGCGAAACCGCGGCCCTCGAAGGCACGTCGCCGAAGGCGGTGCGCGCGCTGCGCAACCTGCACGGCATCCTCTACCTGTACGAGGACACGGCCTCGTTCCTGGCGCGGCAGATCATGCGCGCCGCCGAGGACTACCTGGACCAGCTGCTGCCGCCCTTCTTCAAGGCGCTGACGCACCATGCCGAGCGCTCGGCCTACTCCTGGCACACGCCGGGGCATGCCGGCGGCGTCGGCTTCCTGAAGTCGCCGGCCGGTTATGCGTTGCACCAGTTCTTCGGCGAGAACACGCTGCGCTCGGACCTGTCGATCTCGGTTCCCGAACTCGGCTCGCTGCTCGACCACACCGGGCCGGTGAAGGAGGCCGAGGCCTATGCCGCGCAGGTCTTCGGCGCCGACCACACCTACTTCGTCACCAACGGCACCTCGACCGCGAACAAGATCGTCTGGCATTCGATGGCCGGGCGCGACGACCTGGTGATTGTCGACCGCAATTGCCACAAGAGCCTGCTGCACTCGCTGATCATGACCGGCGCGACGCCGATCTACTTCACGCCGTCGCGCAACGACTACGGCATCATCGGCCCGATCGGGCTCGACCAGTTCTCGCCGGCGGCGATCCGCAAGAAGATCGAGGCCAGCCCGCTGGCACGCGGGCACAAGGGCAACGTGCGCATCGCGGTGGTCACCAACTCCACCTACGACGGCCTTTGCTACAACGCCGAGAAGATCAAGGCCGTCGTCGCCGACCAGGTCGACGCGCTGCATTTCGACGAGGCCTGGTACGCCTACGCGGCGTTCCACGAGTTCTATGCCGGCCGCCATGCGATGGGCGTGCCGCGCGGCCACCCGCGCGCCGACCACACGCTGGTGTTCGCGACGCAGTCGACGCACAAGCTGCTGGCCGCGTTCTCGCAGGCGTCGATGATCCACATCCAGGAATCCGAGAAGCGCAAGATCGACACCACGCGCTTCAACGACGCCTTCATGATGCACGGCTCCACCTCGCCGCACTACGGCATCATCGCCTCGCTCGACGTCTCGTCGGCGATGATGGAAGGCACCAGCGGTCGCGCCATCGTGCAGGAGACGCACGACGAGGCGATGCACTTCCGCCGTGCGCTGGCCGCGCTCGGCGCCGGCTTCCGACGAGGCGACTGGTGGTTCCAGGTCTGGCAGCCCGACGGCTTGGACCTCGGCAAGGCCCCGACCACCGCCGATTGGGTGCTCGACCCGAAGGCCTCGTGGCACGGCTTCGGCAAGGTGGCCGACGACTTCGTGATGCTCGACCCGATCAAGGTCACGCTGCTGACCCCGGGCCTCGGCCGCGGCGGCAAGCTGGGCAAGAGCGGCATTCCGGCGGCGGTGGTCAGCAAGTACCTGTGGGAGCGCGGGCTCGTCGTCGAGAAGACCGGCCTCTACAGCTTCCTGATCCTGTTCTCGCTGGGCATCACGCGCGGCAAGTGGAGCTCGATGGTCGATGCGCTGGTCGACTTCAAGACCGACTACGACCGCAACGCACCGCTGAAGGACACGCTGCCGAGCATCGCCAAGGCCGGGGCCCACGCCTACGCCGGCTGGGGCCTGCGCGACCTGTGCGACGCGCTGCACGCGGGCTATCGCGACAACGACACTGCGGTGGCGATGAACGCGATGTACACCGAATTGCCCGAGCCGGCGATGAAGCCGTCGGACGCGTACGACCGCATGGTGCACGGCCGCGTCGAGCCGGTGGCTATCGAGCAGCTGAAGGGCCGTATCACCGCGGTGATGATCGTGCCCTATCCGCCCGGCATCCCGCTGATCATGCCCGGCGAGCGCTTCATGACCGACTCGATCATCGACTACCTGAAGTTCGCGCGCGACACCGACGACCGCTTCCCCGGCTTCGAAGCCGACATCCACGGCCTGCGCTTCGAGGTCGACCGCAAGGGCCACAAGACCTGGCTCGTGGACTGCGTGAAAGAGAAGCCGTGAACCGCTACTCCAGCTATTCGCTGAAGCCGCCGAGCATTCCGATTCCCTTCGGCAAGCTGCTGAAGGTGGTGGCCGTCGTCGACCACGGCAATGCGCAGACGCAGGAACTGCTGGCGCAGATCCGGGCCGACGGCTACGAGGTCGAGGTCAGCGACCGCTACGAGCGCGACGTCGGCGAGGAGGCCTCGGTCGGTGCCTACCTCATCTGGGTCGACGGAGAGCACCTGGAGCGGGCGAAGGCGCTGATGCGCGCGGTGCGCGGCGTCGGCTTCGCCACGCCGCTGTGGGCGCTGGCCGATGCGCACGGCATCAGCGACCTGCCGGTGGCCGGCGGCCTGGGCGAGGTCGAGGGCTTCATCTACCTCGGCCAGCAATCACCGACCTTCTACGCCAAGCAGGTGATCGCCAGCGTCGTCAAGTACGGCATGAGCCTGCTGCCGCCCTTCTTCGGCAAGCTGATGGCCTACGACGGCAAGGCGACGATCGCCTTCGACTGCCCCGGCCACCAGGGCGGGCAGTTCTACCGCAAGTCGCCGGCCGGGCAGCTGTTCTTCAAGCACTTCGGCGAGGCGACCTTCCGCAACGACCTGTGCAATGCCGACGTCGAACTCGGTGACCTGCTGATCCACGAAGGCGCGGCCGACGATGCCGAGGCGCACGCGGCGATGGTCTTCGGCGCCGACCGCACCTACTTCGTGCTCAACGGCACCAGCACCTCGAACAAGGTGGTCACCGGCGCGCTGCTCAGGCGCGGCGACCTGGTGCTGTTCGACCGCAACAACCACAAGTCGCTGCACCAGGGCGCGCTGGTGCAGGCCGGCGCGGTGCCGGTGTTCCTGCCGACCGCGCGCAATGCCTTTGGCATGATCGGCCCGGTCGACTGGGAGGCCTGGGACGAGGCCCATCTTCGCGAGCAGATCCGGCAGAGCCCGCGCATCGAGGACAAGTCGCTCGCCGACGCGCCGCGCCCGTTCCGCCTGGCCTGCATCCAGCTGTGCACCTACGACGGCACCGTCTACAACGTCAAGAAGGTGCTGGAGAAGATCGGCCACCTGTGCGACTACGTGCTGTGGGACGAAGCCTGGATCGGCTACAACGCCTTCCACCCGCTGTTCCACGACCACAGCCCGATGCGGCTGCAGCAGCTGCCGGCCGAGATGGCGGGCCTGTTCTCGACGCAGTCGGTGCACAAGCAGGGCGCGGGCTTCTCGCAGGCCAGCCAGATCCACAAGCGCGACGAACACATCCGCGGGCAGAAGCGCTTCGTCGACCACCCGCGCTTCAACGAGGCCTACCTGCAGCACGCGTCGACCTCGCCGTTCTACCCGCTGTTTGCGTCGCTCGACGTCAACGCCAAGATCCACGAGGGCAAGGGCGGCGAGATGCTGTGGGACCGCTGCATCGCACTCGGCATCGAGACGCGCAAGAAGCTGCGCGAGTTCGGCCAGCATTACGCGCGCAGCGGCCGCACCGCCGAAGAGCAGTGGTTCTTCGACCCCTTCGTGCCGGACCGCGTCAGCGTGCGCGGCTCGGCCTTCGGCGCCGATGCGATCGACGTGCCGTGGGAGAGCCTGCCGACAGAACTGATCCAGCGCGAGCAGCAATGCTGGAACTTCGAGCCCGGCGCCACCTGGCACGGCTACGCCGGCATGGCCGCGGGCTACGCGATGGTCGACCCGAACAAGCTGATGCTGCTGACCCCCGGCATCGACCGCAGGACCGGCGAGTACCTGGACTTCGGCGTGCCGGCCACGGTGGTGGCCAACTTCCTGCGCGAGCAGCGCGTCGTGCCGGAGAAGTGCGACCTGAACAGCATCCTGTTCCTGATGACACCGGCCGAGGACGAAAGCAAGCTCAACACGCTGATCGCCAAGCTGGTGAAGTTCAAGGCGCTGTGGGACGAGGATGCGCCGCTGCAGCAGGTGCTGCCGTCGCTCTATGCCGCGAACAGCGAGCGTTATGCCGGCGCGACGATCCGCAGCGTCTGCCGCGAGATGCATGATTTCTACCGCAGCCGCGACATCAAGGGCCTGCAGCGCCAATGTTTCCGCGCCCAGAGCTTCCCGGAGCTGGCGATGCTGCCGCAGGACGCCTACCGCGCGCTGGTCGGCAACGAGGTCGACTACCTGCCGCTGGACCAGTGCCGTGGCCGCATCGCGGCGACGCTGGCGCTGATCTACCCGCCGGGCATCGGCGTGGTCGTGCCGGGCGAGCGCTGGGACGAACGGGCGCAGCCGATGCTCGACTACTTCCACGCCTTCGAGGAATCGTTCAACCGCTTCCCCGGCTTCAACTACGAGGTGCAGGGCGTGTACCAGGAGAAGGTGGGCGGGCGCATCGTCTTCCACACCTACGTCGTGCGCGAATGAGGAGAGCCCGTCATGGCTGAACCGCAGAAGAAGATGAACGTCGTGCAACTGACGTTCATCGTGATGGTCAACATGATGGGCTCCGGCATCATCATGCTGCCGTCGAACATGGCCAAGGTCGGCGCGATCTCGCTGCTGTCGTGGATCGTCACCGCGCTCGGCTCGCTCGCGATCGCCTGGGGCTTCGCGCAGGCCGGCATCTTCAACCAGCGCCCCGGGGGCCTGGCCGCCTACGCCGAGGACGCGTACGGCAAGGACGGCTACTTCCAGGTCTTCTTCCTGTACTTCCTGTCGCTGGCGATCGCCAACGTCGCGGTCGCGATCTCGGCGCTCGGTTACCTCGCGACCTTCTTCCCCGGGCTGACCGCGACGCCGATCGCGACCGCGATCGGGGTGATCGCGCTGCTGTGGATCACCACCGTCGCCAACTTCGGCGGCCCGAGCCTGACCGGCAAGATCGGCTCGATCACGGTCTGGGGCGTGATCCTGCCGGTCGGCTTCATGGCGGTCGCCGGCTGGATCTGGTTCAGCGGCGACACCTTCGCCGCGGCCTGGAACCCCAAGGGCATCAGCATCGCCGAGGGCATGGGCTCGAGCATCGCGCTCACGCTGTGGGCCTTCCTCGGCATGGAGTCGGCGTCGCAGAACGCGTCGGCGGTCGAGAACCCGAAGCGCGACGTGCCGCTGGCCTGCATGTTCGGCACGCTCGGCGCGGCGGTGATCTACATCCTGTCGACCGCCGTGATCCAGGGCATCGTGCCGAACGCCGAGCTGGCCGAATCGACCGGACCGTTCGGGCTGGCCTACGCGAAGATGTTCAACCCGCTGGTCGGCCAGATCGTGATGGCGCTGGCCGTGATGGCCTGCGTCGGCTCGCTGCTCGGCTGGCAGTTCACGCTCGCGTCGACCGCGAAGGACGCGGCCGACGCCAGGCTCTTCCCGGCGATCTTCGGCAAGGCCACCGCCGCCGGCGCGCCGCTGGCGGGCATGGTGATCATGGGCGTCGTGCAGTCGCTGATGGCGCTGTCGACGATCTCGCCCGACCTGAACGAACAGTTCTCTGCGCTGGTGAATCTCGCGGTCGTGACCAACGTGCTGCCGTATGTCATCGCCTTGTCCGCGCTGTGGGTGATGATGCGCGACGCCAAGGTGCCCGACGGCACGCGCAGGATGAACACCTTCGTCGCCGTGGTCGCGCTCGCGTATTCGATCTACGCGCTCTGGGCCTCGGGCAAGGACGCGGTGATGGGCGGCATGCTCGTGCTCGGCATCGGCTACCTGGTCTGGGGCCTGATCGCACCGCGCTTCGCGCCGGCCGTGGCCAAGAACTGAACGGGAGGACGACATCATGAACCGCCCCTCCAACCTCCACCGCCCGTTGCGCGGGCTGCTGCTCGCCGCCGCGCTGGCCTTTGGCGCGACCTCCGCCTCGCTCGCCGCCGGCGTGCTCGACAAGGTGCGCGAGTCCGGCAAGCTGAGCCTGGGCTACCGCGCCGACACCCGGCCCTTCGCCTACGCCGGTGACGGCGGCAAGGCCGCCGGCTTCTCGGTGGCGCTGTGCCAGACGGTGGCCGACGCGGTCAAGGCCGAGCTGAAGCTGCCGGCGCTCGAGGTCGAGTTCGTGCCGGTCACCGCGGCCAACCGCTTCGATCTGCTGCAGCAGGGCCGCATCGCGATGAGCTGCGGCACCGACACGCCGACGCTGGAGCGGCGCGCCGTGGCCGACTTCTCGATCCCGATCTTCATGGCCGGCATCGGCGCCGTCATGCGCATCGACGGCGATCGGCGCGTGCGTGAAGTGCTCGCTGGACAGGCGGCGCCGACCCAGCCGATCTGGCGCGGCAACCCCGGCGAGCTCGGCGAGAGCGTGACCTTCGCCGTCGTCGGCGGCACGACGATCGAGAAGGACCTGCTCGATGCGCTGCGCCAGCGCCGGGTCGTGGTCACCGTCGCCAAAGTGGCGGACTACGGCGCCGGTGTCCGGATGGTGGTCGATCGCGGCGCCGCGGCCTTGTTCGGCGATCGGCCGGTGCTGGCCGACGCCGCGCAGCGCGGCGCGGCTGCGGGCCAGCTGCAGCTCATCGAGCGGAGCTTCTCGCGCGAAACGCTGGCGCTGGCGCTGCCGCGCGGCGACGACGCCTTCCGCCTGCTGGTCGACCGGACCCTGAGCCGCCTCTACCGCTCGAAGGAAATGGCCGCGCTCTATACCGCGCATTTCGGAGCGCCGGGCGCTGGCGGGCTGGAGTTCTTCCAGTCGGTGGCCCTGCCCGACTGATCCCGTTCCGTCGCGACAAGGAGGAGAACCATGCAAGCCTTGGGAGTCCACAGCGAAGTCGGCAAGCTGCGCACGGTGATGGTCTGCCGGCCCGGTCTCGCGCACCAGCGGCTGACGCCGGGCAACGCCGCCGACCTGCTGTTCGACGACGTGCTCTGGGTGCAGGAGGCGCAGAAGGACCACTACGACTTCGTGCTGAAGATGCGCGAGCGCGGCACCGAGGTCATCGACCTGCACGAGATGCTGGCCGAGACGCTGGCCGACAAGGCGGCGCGCGACTGGGTGCTGGAGCGGCGCATCACGGTCAACGACGTCGGCCTCGGCGTGGCCGACGACATGCGCGCCTGGCTCGACGAGATGCCGGCGCCGAAGCTGGCCGAGCACCTGATCGGCGGCATCGCGATCCTCGACCTGCCGAAGAACGACCGCGCGCTGATGCTGGCCGAGGCCTTCGAGGCCACCGACTTCCTGATCCCGCCGATCCCGAACACGCTGTTCCAGCGCGACCCGTCGTGCTGGATCTACGGTGGCGTCACCTGCAACCCGATGTACTGGCCGGCGCGCAAGCCCGAGACGCTGCTGCAGCGCGCGGTCTACAAGTTCCACCCGCGCTTCAACAGGGCCCCCAGGGCCGGGCATGCTGCCCGGCCCGCCCCCCAAGGGGGTTCGGGCAGCCCGGCAGAGCCGGTTCTGCCCGAGGGCGCAGACTTCAGGATCTGGTGGGGCGACAGCGACGAGAGCTTCGGCGCCTCGACGCTGGAAGGCGGCGACGTGATGCCGATCGGCAAGGGCACGGTGCTGATCGGCATGGGCGAGCGCACCAGCCGCCAGGCCGTGTTCCAGGTGGCCGAGACGCTGATCAAGCAGGGTGCGGCGACGCGCGTGGTCGGCTGCCTGATGCCGAAGAGCCGCGCGGCGATGCACCTGGACACGGTGTTCAGCTTCTGCGACCGCGACCTGGTCACCGCCTACCGCGATGTCGCCGACCAGGTGCGCTGCTACAGCGCGCGGCCCGACGGCAAGGGCGGCATCGAGGTGCACGCCGACAAGGGCCACCTGTTCGACGTCGTCAAGGAGGCGCTGGGCCTTTCGGCGCTGCGCGTGGTCGAAACCGGCGGCAACGCCTGGCAGGCGCAACGCGAGCAGTGGGACGACGGCAACAACGTGGTCGCGCTCGAACCCGGCGTGGTCGTCGCCTACGACCGCAACACCTACACCAACACGCTGCTGCGCAAGGCCGGGGTCGAGGTGATCACGGTGCGCGGCAGCGAACTCGGCCGCGGCCGCGGCGGCGGGCACTGCATGACCTGCCCGATCTCCCGCGACCCGGCCTATTGAACTCACCAGGGAGGATCGTCGATGAGTTTCAACCTACGTAACCGCTCGCTGCTGACCGTCCAGGACATGACGCAGCGCGAGTTCCGCTACCTGCTCGACCTGGCACGCGACCTGAAGCGCGCGAAGTACGCGCGCACCGAGCAGAAGCACCTGCAGGACAAGGAGATCGTGCTGATCTTCGAGAAGACCTCGACGCGCACGCGCTGCGCCTTCGAGGTGGCCTGCCACGACCAGGGCGCGAACGTCACCTACCTGGACCCGGCCGGCTCGCAGATCGGCCACAAGGAGAGCTTCAAGGACACGGCGCGCGTGCTCGGCCGCATGTACGACGCGATCGAGTACCGCGGCGCCAGCCAGACCGGGGTCGAGACGCTGGCCAAGTACGCCGGCGTGCCGGTTTTCAACGGCCTGACCGACGAATACCACCCGACGCAGATGCTGGCCGACGTGATGACGATGCGCGAGCACGGCGACAAGCCGCTGAGCCAGATCAGCTATGCCTTCATGGGCGACACGCGCAACAACATGGGCCATTCGCTGATGATCGTCGGCTGCCTGATGGGCATGGACGTGCGCATCTGCGGGCCGAAGAAGCTGTGGCCGGCGGACGAGTACGTGGCCATCGCACGCGAGTTGGAGAAGAAGTACGGCGCCACGCTGACCATCACCGACGATCCGAAGAAGGCGGTGAAGGGCGTGGACTTCATCCACACCGACGTCTGGGTGTCGATGGGCGAGCCGAAGGAGGTGTGGAAGGAGCGCATCAAGCTGCTGCTGCCTTACCAAGTGAACGCCAAGCTGATGAAGGCCGCCGGCCATGCGCAGGTGAAGTTCATGCACTGCCTGCCGGCCTTCCACGACACCGAGACCACGCTCGGCAAGCAGCTCGCCGAAGAGCACGGCATCGACAACGGCCTGGAAGTGACGAACGACGTCTTCGAGAGCGAATGGAACATCGCCTTCGAGCAGGCGGAGAACCGGCTGCACACGATCAAGGCGATCCTGGTCGCCACCCTCGGGGATTGACATGGTGCCCCCACACTCACTTCGTTCGCTGCCCCCCGCGGGGGCTTCAGCGCCCTTCGGGCGGCCGGGCGGGCGCTGACATGCTCATCGTCACCGCCCTCGGCGGCAACGCGCTGCTCAAGCGCGGCCAGCCGATGACCGCGCAGAACCAGCGCGAGAACGTGCGCATCGCCGCGATGTCGCTGGCGCCGGTCGCGGCCGAGCACGACATGGTCATCGGCCACGGCAACGGCCCGCAGGTCGGGCTGCTGGCGCTGCAGGGCGCGGCCTACACGGCCGTCGAGACCTATCCGCTCGACGTGCTCGACGCCGAGACCGAGGGCATGGTCGGCTACATGATCGAGCAGGAACTCGGCAACCTGCTGCCCTTCGAGCGCCCGTTCGCGACGCTGCTGACGATGATCGAGGTCGACACCCAGGACCCGGCCTTCGCCAACCCGACCAAGTTCATCGGCCCGGTCTACGACAAGGCCGACGCCGACCGACTCGCGGCCGAGAAGGGTTGGGCCATCAAGCCCGACGGCGACCACTGGCGGCGCGTCGTCGCGTCGCCCGAGCCGAAGCGCATCTTCGAGCTGCGGCCGATGAAGTGGTTGCTGGAGAAGCACACCATCGTCATCGCTGCCGGCGGCGGCGGCATCCCCACCGCCTACGACCCGCAGGCCGAGCGCAAGCTGGTCGGCGTCGAATGCGTGATCGACAAGGACCTGGCGACCGAACTTCTGGCGCGCGAGCTGGGCGCCGACCTGTACGTGATGCTGACCGATGCCGACGCGGTGTATGTCGACTGGGGCCAGCCGACGCAGCGCGCGATCCGCCGCGCGTCGCCCGACGCGTTGGCGGCCATGACCTTCGCCGCCGGGTCGATGGGGCCGAAGGTCGACGCGGCCTGCCGCTTTGCGCGTGCGACCGGCAAGCGCGCGGCGATCGGCGCGCTGGCAGACCTGTCGCGCATCCTCGCCGGCGAGGCGGGCACCACGATCCAGGTCGACGCCGGCGGCATCGACTACGCCTGAGGCCCGATCCCGGCGTGCCGGTCGACCGCTGGCCTGAACGCCAATGACCGACGCGTCGCCGCCCCGGACTCCGACGAACCCGACGGGCCGCGCCCCGCTGCGCCCGGACCTGATCGCCGGCCTCACGGCGGCGGCGGTGGTGCTGCCGAAGGCGATGGCCTACGCCACCGTGGCCGGCCTGCCGGTGGCGGTCGGCCTGTACACCGCGCTCGTGCCGATGGCGATCTATGCGCTGCTCGGCAGCTCGCGCGTGCTCAGCGTCAGCTCGACGACGACGCTGGCGATCCTGGCCGGGACCCAGCTCGGGCTGGCGGTGCCGGACGGCGACCCTGCCCGGCTGATCACGGCCACCGCGACGCTGACGCTGCTCGTCGGCGCGATGCTCGCGCTCGCGGCGCTGCTGCGCCTGGGTTTCGTCGCGAACTTCATCTCGACGCCGGTGCTCACCGGTTTCAAGGCCGGCATCGGCTTGGTGATCGTTCTCGACCAGTTGCCCAAGCTGCTCGGCATCCACATCCACAAGCAGGGCTTCTTCGTCGACGCCGCCAGCGTCGTGCAGCAGCTGCCGCAGACCTCGGCGCCGACGCTGCTGCTGGCGCTGGCCACCTTCGCGCTGCTGATCGGCATGGAGCGCTGGCGCCCGCATTCGCCGGCGCCGCTGGTCGCGGTGGCCGGCGGCATCGCCGCGTCGTGGCTGCTCGGCCTGCAGGCGCAGGGCGTGGGCATCGTCGGCCTGATCCCGCAGGGCCTGCCGGCGGTCACGCTGCCCGACCCCGGGCTGATCGCCGACCTGGCGCCGGGGGCGCTCGGCATCGCGCTGATGAGCTTCACCGAGACCATCGCCGCCGGCCGCGCCTTCGCCCGGCCGCGCGACCCGCCGATCGATGCCAACCGCGAACTGATCGCCACCGGGCTGGCCAACGCCGGCGGCGCGCTGCTCGGCGCGATGCCGGCCGGCGGCGGCACCTCGCAGTCGGCGGTGGTGCGATCGGCCGGCGGCCGCTCGCAGAAAGCGTCGCTGGTCACCGCCGCGGCCGCGCTGGCGACGATGGCGCTGCTCGCGCCGCTGCTCGGGCTGCTGCCGAATGCGGTGCTCGCCGCGATCGTCATCGTCTACTCGGTCGGGCTGATCGAGCCGGCCGAGTTCCGCGCGATCCGCCGCGTGCGCACGATGGAGTTCCGCTGGGCGCTGATCGCCTGCATCGGCGTGCTCGTCTTCGGCACGCTGAAGGGCATCGTCGTCGCGATCATCGTCTCGATGATCGGCCTGGCGAGCCAGACCGCCCACCCGCGCGTGTCGGTCATCGGCCGCAAGCGCGGCGCCGACGTGCTGCGCCCGCTGTCGCCCGAGCATCCCGACGACGAGACCTTCCCGGGCCTGCTGATCGTGCGGCCCGAAGGGCGCTTGTTCTTCGTCAACATGCTCAGCGTCGGCGAGCAGATCATCGCCCGGGTCGTGCAATACGAACCGCGCGTGGTGGTGCTGGACCTCAGCCGCGTCCCCGACATCGAATACTCGGCCCTGCAGGCGCTGGTCGAAGGCGAGCAGCGGCTGGCCGAACGCGGCATCACGCTGTGGCTGGCCGGGCTGAACCCGGGCGTGCTCGAGGTCGTGCGCCACGCCGGGCTCGACCAGCGCCTCGGCCGCGAGCGCCTGCTGCACAACGCCCGCGAGGCGATCGCGCGCTGGCAGGCGCAGCCGGCGGCGGGTACCACCGGATGAGTTCTGACCACGAAAGGGAGCGACGATGACCGAGATCAGGCCGCGCTGGGAGTGGCGCTCGTTCGGCCGGCGCTTCGGCGCGGCCGAGGCGCGGATCGCGCAGCTACCGTCCGGCGCCGCGCAGGACAGCGACGAGATCTACCTGCTGTGCGACTCGGGCGCGAACGTGAAGATCCGCGACGCGCTGATGGACATCAAGCAACTGCGCGAAGTGGATGCCGATGGCCTCGAGCAGTGGACGCCGGTCATGAAGGCCGGCTTTCCGCTGCCGGCCGCCGACGCGGCCGCGGTGCTGCGCGCGCTCGGGCTGCCGCAGCCGGTGGCGCTGCGCGATGCCTACGCGCAGGACGAGTTCCTCGCCGCGTTCGCACCGCCGGGCGGGCCGGTGCGCGTGGTGCCGGTGCACAAGCGGCGCGTGCGCTACACCGTCGGCGGCTGCATGGCCGAACTGTCCGAGGTCGTCGCCGACGGCCGGCCCACGCGCACGCTGGCGGTGGAGTCGGAAGATGCGGCCGCGGTGGTCGCGGCGGTGCGCAGCCTCGGCCTCGGCGATTACCTCAACACCAGCTATCCACGCGGCCTGAAGGCGCTGCTCGACGGCACGACGGAGCGCTATGCGGTGGTCGATGCGGGCACGAACTCGATCAAGTTCATCGTCGCCGAGCGCGACGCCGGCGGCGGCTGGCGCACGCTGATCGACCGCGCCGAGATGACGCGCCTCGGCGAAGGACTGCACCCCGGCGGGCCGATCAGCGACAGCGCCCTCGAACGGACCGCCGCGGCCGTGGCCGACATGGCCGACGAAGCGCGCCGCCACGGCGTGCGCGCGATCGCCGCGGTCGGCACCGCCGGGCTGCGCATGGCGTCGAACGGCGCACAGGCCGTCGCGGCCATCCGCGCGCGCAGCGGCGTGGCGATCGAGGTCATTCCGGGCGACGAAGAGGCGCGCCTGGCGTTCGTGGCCGCGAAGGCCGGCCTGGGCCTCGCGCGCGGCTCGCTGGTGATCTTCGACACCGGCGGCGGCAGCTCGCAATTCACCTTCGGCCACGATGCGGTGGTCGACGAGCGCTTCAGCGTCGATGTCGGCGCGGTGCGCACCACCGAGCGCTTCCGGCTCGATCGGGTGGTCGCGGACGACACGCTGCGCGCTGCGCTGGCGGCGATCGCCACGGACCTCGCGCGCCTGGACGGCCGGGCGCCGCCCGACGCGCTGGCGGCGATGGGCGGCGCAGTGACCAACCTGGCCGCGGTGCGCCACGGCCTAGCGACCTACGACCCGGACATCGTGCAGGGCACCGTGCTCGACCGCGCCGAGATCGACCGGCAGATCGAGCTGTACCGCACGCAGGACGCCGACGCGCGCCGGCACATCGTCGGCCTGCAGCCGAAGCGCGCCGAGGTCATCCTCGCCGGCGCGTGCATCGTGCGCACCGTGATGGACAAGCTCGGCAAGGCGCAGCTCACGGTCAGCGACCGCGGGCTGCGGCACGGCGTGCTCGCCGAGCGTTTCGGAGGCTGAGGCCGCGGCCTGCCCGCGCCCGCTCGCCCCGCCCCCCGCCCACCGTGCCGAAAAGGAGACCTGCCATGGCCACGACGAAGACGCCCGCCACGTCGCCCGAGGT
>JAFLDG010000369.1 GCA_017302495.1 Burkholderiales bacterium | reverse complement strand
CGGTCGCGCCGCTGGCGCATGCGACCGGCACCCTCGCCGGCACGGCCTGCGCGCTGCTGGCGCTGGCGGCGGCGCCGCGGTGCGGCAACGCATAGACTCGCGCCGCCAACCACCCCCTGCAACCCACCGGAGACCCACCCGATGATCACGCTGTGCGGCATGACCCTGTCGAACTACTACAGCAAGGTGAAGCTCGTGCTGCTCGAGAAGGGCATCCCGTTCACCGAGGAGCCGGTGATGACGCGCAGCAAGGACGAGGCGGTGCTGGCCGCCACGCCGCTGGGCAAGATCCCGTTCATCCGCACCGAAGGCGGCACGCTGTGCGAGAGCCAGGCGATCGTCGACTACCTCGAGGCGCGGTTCCCGCAACCGGCGCTGGTGCCGGCCGACCCGCTCGGTGCGGCCAAGGTGCGCGAGCTGTGCCACTTCATGGAGCTGTACGTCGAATGGGTCGCGCGCGAGCTGTACGCGCAGGCCTTCTTCGGCGGCCAGGTCAGCGAGGCGACGCAGGCCAGCGTGCGCGAGCGCCTCGGCCGCAGCCTGCCGGCGCTGAAGCGACTGCTCAAGCTCGCGCCCTATGCCGCCGGTGACCGCTTCACGCTGGCCGACGCGTCGGCCTTCGCGGTCCTGCCCACGGCGGCGCAGGCGACGAAGGCGGTGCTCGGCGAGGACCTGGTCGCCGCGGCCGGCATCGACTGGAAGGCCTACCTGAAGCTGCTCGGCGAACGGCCGTCGGTGCAGCGCGTCAACGCCGACCGCAAGCGCGACCTGGAGGCGATGGCCGCAGCCGGCCGCTGATCGCGCCGGCGCCGGGCGGCCGCGGTCAGCGATCCTCGAACAGGTTCACGTCCTGCGGCCGGCCGTCGCCAGGGCCGGCCTCGAGCAGCGCCGGCAGCCAGGCCGGCTCGGTGTCGTCGCCGCCGAGCGGATCCTGCGGCAGCACGCGCTGGCGCAGCACGAGTTGCGCGAGTTGCATGCGCCGCGCCGAGTTCAACCGGCCCGCCTCCCACGCCATCGCGCTCGCGGCGGCGACGTGGTACAGCCCCGACGCGGCCTGGCGCGCGAGCGCATCGCCGTTGCTTTCGGCCTCGGCGACACGGGCGGCAAAGGCGAGCGCGCGGCCGAGCGTGTGCTCGAAGGTGGCGCGGGCTGCGGCGTGCAGCGGCGCGTCGGCGAGCAGGCCGCGCAGGTGCTGGTCGAGGGCCGGCAGCGCACCCTCGCGGCGGATCGCACGCAGCACGTCGAGCGCGACGATGTTGCTCGTGCCTTCCCAGATCGAGCCGAGGTGCGCGTCGCGCACCAGCCGCGGGTCGGCCCAGTCCTCGATGTAGCCGCAGCCGCCGCGCACCTCCATCGCGTCGCCGGTGACCTTGCGTGCGTCGCGGCAGGCGCGGAACTTGATCAGCGGCGTCAGGATGCGCGCCAACGGATACGCCGCGCGCTCGCCGGCATCGGCGCGGCGCAAGGCCTCTGCCGTCTGGAAGACCATCGTCCGCGCCTGCTCGGCGGGCAGCAGCAGCTTCAGCAGCTGGCGGCGCATCAGCGGCAGCTCGATCAGCCGCCGGCCGAAGGCGCGCCGCTCGCGCGCGACGAACAGCGCTTCGCTGACCGCGCGCCGCATCAGCCCGGCGGCGCGAACACCATTGCTCAGGCGCGAGTTGTTGACCATGTCGGCCATCTGCGGGAAGCCGCGGCCGGCCTCGCCGACGAGCCAGGCGCGCGCTCCTTCGAGCCGGATCTCGCCGCTGGCCATCGACCGGGTGCCGAGCTTGTCCTTCAGCCGCACGATGCGGTAGGCGTTGGCCGAGCCGTCCGGCAGCGTGCGCGGCAGCAGGAACAGCGACACGCCCTTCATGCCGGCGGGGGCGCCGTCGATGCGCGCGAGCACCATCGCCAGGCCCGCATCGGGGTTCGAGCAGAACCACTTGTCACCGTGGAGCTTGAATCCGTCGCCATCGGGAACGGCGCGCGTGGCCGTGGCGGCGACGTCGGAGCCGGCGCCCTGCTCGGTCATGAACATCGCGCCCTGGGTCAGGTCGTCGAAGGTCTGCGTGGTCAGCATCGGCAGGTAACGCTCGACCAGCGCCGGGTCGCCGAACTTGCGCAGCGTGCGTGTCAGCGAATCGGTCATCGACAGCGGGCAGCACAGGCCGAACTCGGCCTGGACGAAAAGGTAGGTCAGCGCGTACTTGGCGGCGGCCGGCATCGGTGCCGGCCAGCCGAAGACGCCGGCGCGGTGCGACATCGCCGCCAGGCCGAAGCGGCCGAAGGCCAGCCTCTCCATCTCGACGTAGGCCGGATGCTTGACGATGCGCTGCGCGTCGACGCCGGTGCGGGTGCGCTGTTCGAGCGTCGGCGGGTGCTTGTCGGCGACCTGCGCCAGCTCGTCGAGCACGCCGCCGGCGAGCGCACCGAGCTCGACCAGATGTGGCTCGAGGTGCGCGCGCAGGTCGGCCGGCAGGTACAGGTCGAGCAGCGCGCCGAGATCGGGGTCGGTGGTGTAGAGGTTGGCGCCGCGCTGGTCGGGCACCGGGTGGGCGGCGAGGGTCACTGCCATGCGGTCGTCTCCCGGGGTCGTGCGCGGCGGGGCAACGGCGGCAGCCGCGGGCACCGGCGTCCGGCTTACGCCGCCGCGACGCGCGCGGCAACGGCCGTCCCCATCTCCGTGGTCGAGGCCGCGCCGCCGAGGTCGGGCGTGTGCGGACCCTCGCGCAGCACCTGCTCGACCGCACGCACGATCGCGTCGTGCGCCGCGCGCTCGCCGAGGAAGTCGAGCATCAGCGCGCCGGACCAGATCATCGCCACCGGGTTCGCGATGTTGCGGCCGTAGATGTCGGGCGCCGAGCCGTGCACCGGCTCGAACAACGACGGGAAGCGGCGCTCCGGATTCAGGTTGGCCGACGGCGCGAGGCCGATCGTGCCCGTGGTCGCGGGCCCGAGATCGGACAGGATGTCGCCGAAGAGGTTGGTCGCGACGACGACGTCGAAGCGCTGCGGCTGCAGCACGAAGCGCGCGCTCAGGATGTCGATGTGCTGCTTGTCGACCTGCACGTCCGGGTACGCGGCGCCGATCGCGTCGGCGCGCGCATCCCACCACGGCATGCTGATCGCGATGCCGTTGCTCTTCGTCGCCACCGTCAGCTGCCGGCGCGGGCGGGAGCGCGCGAGTTCGAACGCGTACGCGAGCACCCGGTCGGCGCCGAAGCGCGAGTAGACCGACTCCTGGATCACGATCTCGCGCTCGGTGCCGGCGTACATCACGCCGCCGAGGCTGGTGTACTCGCCCTCGGTGTTCTCGCGCACGATCAGGTAGTCGATGTCGCCCGGCTCGCGGCCGGCGAGCGGGCAGGGCACGCCTTCGAACAGGCGCACCGGGCGCAGGTTGACGTACTGGTCGAACTCGCGCCGGAACTTCAGCAGGCTCCCCCATAGCGACACATGGTCGGGCACCGCCGCCGGCCAGCCGACCGCGCCGAAGTACAGCGCGTCCTGGCCGGCGAGCTGCGCCTTCCAGTCGTCCGGCATCATCTGGCCGGTCTGCGCGTAGTGGTCGCAACTCGCCCAGGCGATCGGCGTCAGGTCGAGGTCGAAGCCGAAGCGCGCGGCCGCTGCCCGCAGCACGCGCAGCCCTTCGGGCATCACCTCCTTGCCGATGCCGTCGCCGGGGATCGCGGCGATGCGGTGGGTCCGGGCCATCGTTTCGTCTCCGCGCTTGTCGTCAGTACGCCGCGGCGCCGGCGGCGTCCGCCGCGCCCTCGCCGCCGAGGCCGAACGCGGCGGCAAGCCGGCGCGTGCCCTGCGCGAGCAGGGTGACGTCGACGCCGACGGCGACGAAGCTCGCGCCGAGGTCGAGGTAGCGCCGCGCGAGCCCGAGGTCGGCGGTGAGGGTGCCGGCGGCCTTGCCGCTGGCGACGATGGTCGCGATCGCGCCGTCGATCGCCGCCTGCACCTCGGGGTGGCCGGTGTCGCCGCGATGGCCCATCGACGCGGCCAGGTCGGCCGGGCCGATGAACACGCCGTGCACGCCGTCGACGGCGCAGATCGCCTCGAGGTTGGCCAGCGCCCGCGCCGATTCGGCCTGCACCAGCAGGCAGACCTCGTCGTCGGCTTCGTCGAGGTAGTCGCGCCGCGTGCCCCAGCGCGCGGCCCGCGCGATCGCCGCGCCA
>JAFLDG010000368.1 GCA_017302495.1 Burkholderiales bacterium | reverse complement strand
GTGGCCGAGGCCGAGCTGTTCCTCGGCAACGCCGGCACCGCGATGCGTCCGCTCGCCGCCGCGCTCGCGCTGCTCGCCGCCACGCAGGGCGGCAGCTTCACGCTGCGCGGCGTCGCGCGCATGCACGAGCGGCCGATCGGCGACCTGGTCGACGCGCTGCGCGCGCTCGGCTGCGCGGTCGACGATCTCGGCCGGCCCGGCTACCCGCCGCTGCGGGTGCACGGCCGGGCCGGCGGCCGGCTGCGCACCGCGGCGCCGATCCGCGTGCGCGGCGACGTCTCCAGCCAGTTCCTGAGCGCGCTGCTGCTCGCGCTGCCGCTGCTGGCCGACGATCAGGCGCTGCAGGTCGAGGTGATCGGCGAGCTGATCTCCAAGCCCTACGTCGAGATCACGCTGAAGCTGCTCGCGCGCTTCGGCATCGCGGTCGCGCGCGACGGCTGGCAGCGATTCACCGTGCCGCAGGGCAGCCGCTACCGCTCGCCCGGCGAGGTGCACGTCGAAGGCGACGCGTCGTCGGCGTCGTACTTCATCGCGCTCGGCGCGATCGCCGCCGACCCGCGCACGCCGCTGCGCATCGAAGGCGTCGGCAGCGCATCGATCCAGGGCGACATCGCCTTCGTCGCTGCGGCGCAGGCGATGGGCGCGGCGGTGCGCAGCGGGCCGAACCGGCTCGAGGTCGCGCGCGGCGCGTGGCCGCTGCGCGCGCTGCAGCTCGATTGCAACCCCATTCCCGACGCGGCGATGACGCTGGCGGTGATGGCGCTGTACGCCGACGGCCCCAGCCGGCTGACGAACATCGCGAGCTGGCGCGTGAAGGAGACCGACCGCATCGCCGCGATGGCGGCCGAACTGCGCAAGCTCGGCGCCGGCGTGGTCGAGGGCGACGACTTCATCGAGGTCCACCCGCCCGCGGCGTGGCGGCCCGCGGCCGTGCACACCTACGACGACCACCGCATGGCGATGTGCCTGGCGCTGGCCGCCTTCAACCCGCTGGCCGGGCAGGCCGGCCGTGACGCGCCCGGACTGCCGCTGCGCATCCTGGACCCGCGCTGCGTGGCGAAGACCTTCCCCGACTACTTCGAGATGCTGTTCGGCGTCGTCGCCACCGCCGCCGACGACGTGCCGGTGATCACGATCGACGGGCCGACCGCCTCGGGCAAGGGCACGCTCGCGGCCGCACTCGCGGCCCGGCTCGGCTGGCACCGCCTGGACTCCGGCGCGCTGTACCGCGCCACCGCGCTCGCCGCGACGCGCGACGGCCTCGCCGCCGACGACGAAGCCGCGCTCGCCCGCCTGGCCGCGCGCCTGGACCTGCGCTTCGACGGCGAGGCGATCCTGCTGCGCGGCGAGCCGGTCACCGACGCACTGCGCCGGGAAAACGTGGGCGTCATGGCCTCGCGGATCTCCGCGCTGCCGAGAGTGCGCGAGGCGCTGCACGGCCTGCAGATCGCCTTCCGCCGCGTGCCCGGGCTGGTCGCCGACGGCCGCGACATGGGCACCGTCGTCTTCCCGCAGGCGTCGCTGAAGGTGTTCCTCACGGCGAGTGCCGAGCAACGTGCGATACGCCGACATAAGCAGTTGATTTCAAAGGGGATTCCGGCTAACATTCGCACCCTTCGCGCCGACCTCGAGGCGCGCGATGCGCGGGACCGGAGTCGCGCCGTCGCGCCGTTGAGGCCGGCCGAGGATGCGCTGAGCCTGGACAACTCGGCACTCACGATCGAACAGAGCGTCGACGTGGTGCTGGGCTGGTGGGAACAGCGCCGGCCCTTCGGCTGACGCGCCTGGCGCATCGGCGGGTGGGCCAAGGGCTCACCGCCCTCCCCCGCAGCGGCCGGCAGGCCCGTCGAGGGCGGTGAATTCGCAACCCCTGCAACCCGCGGTTGCAGACAACCCCCCCGGCTGCTTCGGCGGCCACCCAGGAAACCACATGCTTCAAACCCAGACCGCCGGCGCCGGCGGCGAATCGTTCGCCGCCCTGTTCGAGGAATCGCTGAAGACCAGCGACATGCGCGTCGGCGAGGTCATCTCCGCCGAGGTCGTGCGCATCGACTACAACTACGTCGTCGTCAACGCCGGCCTGAAGAGCGAGAGCTACATCCCGATCGACGAGTTCAAGAACGACCAGGGCGAAGTCGAGGTCCAGGTCGGCGACTTCGTCGCGGTGGCGATCGATGCCGTCGAGAACGGCTACGGCGACACGATCCTGAGCCGCGACAAGGCCAAGCGCCTGGCGTCGTGGATGGCGCTGGAGAACGCGCTGGAGAGCGGCGACTTCGTCGGCGGCACCGTCAGCGGCAAGGTCAAGGGCGGCCTGACGGTGCTGGTCAACGGCATCCGCGCGTTCCTGCCCGGCAGCCTGATCGACACCCGCCCGGTCAAGGACCTGACGCCGTACGAGGGCAAGACGCTCGAGTTCAAGGTCATCAAGCTCGACCGCAAGCGCAACAACGTCGTGCTGAGCCGGCGCGCGGTGGTCGAGGCGAGCATGGGCGAGGAGCGTGCCAAGCTGCTCGAGACGCTGACCGAAGGCGCGATCGTGCACGGCGTGGTCAAGAACATCACCGAATACGGCGCCTTCGTCGACCTCGGCGGCATCGACGGCCTGCTGCACATCACCGACATGGCCTGGCGTCGCGTGCGGCATCCGACCGAGGTGGTGCAGGTCGGCCAGGAGCTCACCGCCAAGGTGTTGAAGTTCGACGCCGAGAAGAACCGCGTCTCGCTCGGCCTGAAGCAGCTCGGCGACGACCCGTGGATGGGCGTGTCGCGCCGCTACCCGAACGGCACGCGCCTGTTCGGCAAGGTCACGAACATCGCCGACTACGGCGCCTTCGTCGAGATCGAGCCGGGCATCGAGGGCCTGGTGCACGTCTCCGAGATGGATTGGACGAACAAGAACGTCTCGCCGAGCAAGGTGGTCAGCCTCGGCGAGGAGGTCGAGGTCATGGTGCTCGAGATCGACGAGGACAAGCGCCGCATCAGCCTCGGCATGAAGCAGTGCAAGCCGAACCCCTGGGAGGAGTTCGCGGGCAACGTCAACCGCGGCGACCGCGTCAAGGGCCCGGTCAAGTCGATCACCGACTTCGGCATCTTCATCGGCCTGGCCGCCGGCATCGACGGCCTGGTGCACCTGTCGGACCTGAGCTGGAACGAGCCCGGCGAGACCGCGGTGCGCAACTACAAGAAGGGCCAGGAGGTCGAGGCGATCGTGCTCGCGGTCGACGTGGAGCGCGAGCGCATCTCGCTCGGCGTCAAGCAGCTCGACGTCGATCCGTTCACCAGCTTCGTCACCGTCAACGACCGCGGCGCGATCGTCGCGGGCAAGGTCAAGAGCGTCGATCCGCGCGGCGCCGAGATCCAGCTCAACGCCGACGTCACCGGCTACCTGCGCGCCAGCGAGATCAGCCGCGACCGGGTCGAGGACGCGCGCAACGTGCTGAAGGAAGGCGACGAGGTCTCGACGATGATCATCAACATCGACCGCAAGACGCGCTCGATCCAGTTGAGCATCAAGGCCAAGGACAACGCCGACCAGCAGGAGGCGATGCAGCGCCTGGCGCAGAGCAACGAGCGCGAGACGGCCGGCACCACCAGCCTCGGTGCGCTGCTGCGCGCGAAGCTCGACAACAAGAGCGAGTGATCCGCCGACGGCGGGACCGGCCGGTGCCCGGCGCCGGACCGGCCCGCCCTTGCTCCCGCAGCCACCGCTCGCCAAGACCGCCGCGATGACCCGCTCCGACCTCGTTGCCAAGCTCGCCGAACGCTTCGCGCAACTGACGCAGCGCGACACCGAGTTCGCCGTCAAGACCATTCTCGACGCGATGTCCGACGCGCTCGCGCGCGGCCACCGCATCGAGATCCGCGGCTTCGGCAGCTTCTCGGTCAGCCGCCGGCCGCCGCGCGTGGGCCGCAACCCGCGCAGCGGCGAGCAGGTGACCATTCCCGAGAAGCTGGTGCCGCACTTCAAGCCGGGCAAGGCACTGCGCGAAGCGGTCGACGCCCGGCTGCCGGCGGACGCCCCCGACGCCGGCGCCTGATGCGCCACCGGCCCGCGCCCGAGCGGGGCCGCCAGCGGCTGCACGGCCGCCTGCTGCCGCCTCCTAGAATGCGCCGGCCATGCGCGCCCTGGTCTGGCTCCTGCGGGCC
>JAFLDG010000367.1 GCA_017302495.1 Burkholderiales bacterium | reverse complement strand
CTGGCCGAGCGCTTCGCGCCGCCGCTGGCGCTCGCGCTGCTCGGGCCATGGCTCGAAGGCAGCGCGCTGCCCGCCGCGCTGCGCCAGCGCTGGGTGGACTTGCTCGCGCTGCTGTTCGGCATCGGCCTGACCTTGCCGCTGGCGGCCTGGGCGGCGCGGCGCGCGCGCTTCGAGACGCTGCTGAACGGCCTGGCCAGCTACTTCGCGCAGCCGGGGGCCTGGGCCTTCCTCGCCTTCATCGTGCTCTACAAGCTCGGCGACGCCTTCGCCGGTGCACTGATGACGCCGTTCCTGCTGAAGAGCATGGCCTTCTCGTCGGCCGAGGTCGGCGTCGTGAACAAGGTCATCGGCCTGTGGCTGACGATCGGCGGCGCGCTCGTCGGTGGCCTCTTGATGCTCAAGCTCGGCCTGTGGCGCGCGCTGCTGCTGTTCGGCGCGCTGCAGATGGCCAGCAACCTCGGCTTCTGGTGGCTCGCGGTCGCCGGCAAGGGGCTGATGCCGGGGCTGGTGCTGCCGGCCTTCGACTGGGGCTTCGTCTCGCTGCAGCAGCCGACGCCGGTGGACGGCGGGCTGCTGATGGTGATCGCGTTCGAGAACCTGTCCGGCGGCATGGGCACCGCGGCCTTCGTCGCGTTCCTGATGAGCCTGTGCAACCAGCGCTTCACCGCGACGCAGTACGCGCTGCTGAGCGCGTTCGCGTCGGTGGGCCGGGTCTGGGTCGCACCGCTGGCCGGGGTGCTGGCCGAGACCATCGGCTGGCCGGCGTTCTTCGTCGTCTCGACGATCGCCGCGCTGCCGGCGCTGCTGCTGCTGGTCTGGCTGCGCGCCAGCGTGCGCGCGCTCGAGGTGGATCCGGCCGGCCTCGGCGCGAGCGATGATTAGAGGCAGCGCCCGGCGCCGCGGAACCACCCGCTCCGGCGCCGGTCGCAGGCCACGATGAGCCCGCCCTTCGTCACCGATGCCGACCTGCCGGCCTGGCACCCGGCCCGCGGCTGCCGCTGCCCGCTGCATGGCCGCCGCCGGCTGTCGTTCGGCCTGCTCGGTCTCGGCGCGCTCGGCGCGGCGGCCGCGGCCGCCGCGCAACAGGCCGAGGGTGTCGGCGCCGACGTCGGCAAGCGCTCGAGCTTCGCCAAGCTGGTGCCGGCCGAGAAGCTGGAGCAGGCGGCGGCGCAGCAGTTCGTGCAGATGCAGCGCCAGGCCGCGGCCAAGCAGGCGCTGGCGCCGGACAGCCATCCGCAGCTGCAGCGGCTGCGCTACATCGCGCGCCGGCTGATCCCGTTCACGCCGCCATGGAATCCGCGCGCCGCGCAGTGGAAGTGGGAGGTGGCGCTGATCGGCAGCCCGCAGATCAACGCGTTCTGCCTGCCCGGCGGCCGGATCGCGTTCTTCTGGGGCATCCTGCAGCGGCTGCAGCTCGGCGACGACGAGGTCGCGATGATCATGGGCCACGAGATGGCGCATGCGCTGCGCGAGCACGCGCGCGAGCGCATCGGCAAGGGCGTCGCGACCCGCGGCGCGGTCGAGATCGGCTCCGCGCTGCTCGGCCTGGGCGACCTCGGCCGCCTGGCCGCCGGCATGGGCGAGCAGCTGCTGACGCTGGTGTTCAGCCGCGACGACGAGTCCGAGGCCGACCTGGTCGGCATGGAGCTGGCCGCGCGCGCCGGCTACGACCCGGCGGCCGGCATCACGCTGTGGCAGAAGATGGATTCGTTCAACAAGGGCGGGCCGCCGGAGTTCCTGTCGACCCACCCGTCGGGGCCGACGCGCATCAAGGACATCGAGGCGGCGCTGCCGAAGGTCGAGCCGCTGTACGCGCGCGCGCCGCGGCCCGAGCGGCGCTTCGGGCCGCCGCCGGTAGGCAACGACGCCAAGCGCTGAAGCCCGGGGGGTCGATGGCGGGGCGCCTGCGATGCGTTGTGATCGCGCCGCATGCATCCGCACGCGATTCGTCTGTACGGCAGGCAATCCACCAGAATGGGGATGACCGGTTCACACGGCGAAAGCAAGATGAGCGAGGGTGATGACCCGGGGTGGCAGGCCGAACTGCCGAAGCTGCGATGCGCGGTGCTGATGGTCGATGTGGTGGGGTCGGTGAGCCTGATTCGCCATCCGGAGGCACGATTCGTCGAGCGGTGGAGACGTTTCGTCAGGGAGGACCGCTTGCAGGTACTGCCCCGCTTCGAAGCGTTGCTGCAGGTGCCCGGCACGACCGCCGGCGGGCCCGACGGGCTGGTGCTGATCGGGCTGGGCCCGACTGACCGCGAGACGACGCTGCCGAACTGGGAACCAGTCCGCGCTCCGAGCGGTTATTGGACCGTGACGGTCGACAACCGGGGTGCTGGCGCGCTGACCGTGCATGCCTGGGTCGGACGCGATGACCCCGACCTGGCGGCGCGTTCGGAGTTCGCCCAGTCGCGGTTGGTCGATGTGGCCGGCGGTTTCAAGGTCGAGGATGCCGGCACGCTGACCGGACAGGCGTGCGGTGCCAGGACGATCGTCGTTGGCAGCCGGGTGCAGAACGATCCCGACGGGTTGGCCCCCGACTCGGGTGCCGGCCCGGCGCGGCGCGGCAGCCGCACCGGCCCCGATCTGGTTGCGGCCGGCGTGCGCCGCGCTGCATCGGTGGGGCTGGTCGGCATCGAGGCGACAGCCAACTTGAGCGGCGGCCAGCCGGTGCGCCTGTCCGGCACCAGCATCTCGGCGCCGCGGGTCACGCGCAAGGCATTCGAGGCGCTGGCGACGCAGGGCGTGGTTGGCGGGGCGGCTGGGCTGCTGACGCGCTGGTTCGGGCCCGCACCCAAAGGCGGCGGGCTGGCGCGAGACAGCCGATTTGGTCTTGGACGGCTCGATGACAACGGGCAAGTGGGGCCGCAGTCCGAAGACCCCCCGCAGCGCAACGATGATCTGGACGGCGGGACTGACGCGCGGACGCCTCACCAGCGCGCCGGAAGCGCCCGCGCCAGCACCAGCGCCGGCCCCTGCACCGCCACGTAGCCGCCGCGCTCGAGATCCTTCAGCAGCCGGCTGACCATCTCGCGCGAGCAGCCGAGGTGGCCGGCGATCTCGCGGTGCGTCAGGTGACCGTCGATCGCGCGCGTGCCGTCGGGCCGGGCCTGCGCCAGGCGGTTGAGCAGCAGCACCAGCCGGCCGTAGACGTCGTTCAGCGCCAGCTGCTTGGCCGACAGCGTGGCCGCGCGCGCGCGCCGGATCACCTTCGCGAGCAGCTCGAATGCGAAATCGGGATGCGCGGCGATGTGCGCCTGCAGCGTGCGCCGGGTGACGACCGCGCACACGCTCGGCTCGAGCGTGATCACGTTCGCCGACCGCGGCCCGCCGTCGAGGCTCATCTCGCCGAGGTACTCGCCGGGGCCGTAGACGCCGTAGGTGATCTCGCGGCCGCCGTCGCCGGCCGCGAAGCTGCGCAGCCGGCCGGCGAGGATCACGAACAGCGTGTCGCCGAGCTCGCCTTCGGTGATCAGCAGCGTGTCGCGGCGGTAGCGGCGGATCTCGCCGCGCCGCGCCAGCGCGCGCAGCGACTCGCCGAGCGCCGGCTGGTCGATGAGGTCGGTGGCGGTGGCCTGGGGCATCGGTGCACGCGCGCCCGGCGGGCCGCGCGTGCACCGATCGTAGCCCGCGAGGCCGGACCTCGGCCGGTCGCGAGCCGGGGCTTCAGGTCGCGCCCACCCTCTCGAGCAAACGTGGCGCTGCCCTTTGCTTGACCCCACGGGGGGCGGGCTGGGCGCAGCCCGGCCCTGGGGGCGCTCAGGCGGCGCGCTGCGCCGGCGCGCCGCAGCCGTCGCCGCGCAGCATGTCGACCAGCGGCGGCAGCACCGCGACCTGCCGCACCAGCGCGCCGATGCTCGTGCACCGGGTCTTCGCGCGGATGCTGCCGATCTGCGAGCGCACGGTCGCGATGCCCACGCCGTGGCGCTCGGCGATCTCGCTCGGCGCCGCACCGTCGCACAGCGCCTCGAGCACCCGGGTCTCGGTGCCGGTGAGGCCGTGGTCGCGCGCGAACCATTGCACCGACAGCACGCCGCACACCTGCCGCTTGCCGAGCGAGACCTGGACCGCGCTCGGCCGGCCGTCGCCCGGCGCGAGCAGCGGGACGATCGCGACCGCGACCCGCTGCCCGGCGTCGCCGAGCAGCAGCAGCCGGCGCAGGCCGCGGCCGATCGCACCGCGCAGCGCCTGGTCGAAGGCCGGCGCGTCGCGGGCCGCGC
>JAFLDG010000366.1 GCA_017302495.1 Burkholderiales bacterium | reverse complement strand
TCCACGTCCCACAGCGCGACCGCGGCGCCGTCGCGCGCGAGGCGGCGCGCGCAGGCCTCGCCGATGCCCTGCGCCGCGCCGGTGATCACCACGCTGCGGCCCTGCAGGTGGAAGTCGACCTTCGACATCGTGTCCCCTTCCCGGCTCAGCGCGCGGCGCGTTCGACGCGGTCGCGCCAGATGCCGATGCCTTGCGCGTTCAGTTCGATGTCCAGCGTGAGCAGATCGACGACCGCGGCTTCGGGCAGCGTGCAGCCGTGGGCGCGGGCACCGCGCAGATACCACGCGCGCAGCGCGTCGCGCAGCCGCTCGTGGCGGCCGTCGCCGCCGGCGGTGCTGCGGCCGATCTCGGCCATCGCGTCGATCGCGGCGAGCAGCGCAGGCCCGGTGCGTTCGAGGTCGCCGATGCGGCCGAAGTGCGTGAGCTGGACCCACCGCGGCTGCTGCGCGAGCAGGCGCCGCACCGACGCGGCGAGCGCCGGCGGGTCGAACTGCACCGGGGTCGAGCTGACCATCATCCAGGCTCCGCGCGCGGTGTCGAATTCGCGGTAGCTCAGGCCGAAGGTGTCGCCGGTGAACCAGCTGCGGCTGCGCGCGTCCCACAGGCAGTGGTGGTGCCGCGCATGGCCCGGCGTGTGCGCGAACTCGAGCGTGCGCTGGCCGAGCCGAATCGTCTGCCCGTCTTCGGTCGCGGCCGCACGCGCGGCATCGACCGGCACCAGCCGGCCGTAGTCGCGGGCCATCGCCTCGGCGCCGTAGACCGCGAGCGCGCCGTCGTAGAGGGCGCCCGGGTCGACCAGGTGCTTCAGCCCGCGCGGGTGGACGAGCAGCCGCGCGGCCGGCAGCTCGCGCATCAGCGCCCCGGCGCCGCCGGCATGGTCCAGGTGCACGTGCGACGGGATCACCCAGTCGACCGCCGACCGGGGAAGGCCGAGCGCATCGAGCGTGGCCAGCAGCCGCGGCAGCGCGAAGTTGGTGCCGGTGTCGAAGAAGGCGGCGCGGCCGTCGTCGACGATCAGGTAGGCGGCGTCGAAGCCGGGCCGGTGGAAGCCGGTGTCGATCGCGACGATGCCGTCGCCGAGCGCCTGCGCGAAGCCGGGCAGCGCGGCGCCCATGTCAGCCCGCGCCGAGCAGCACCCACAGCCGCGCGATGTCGGCGCCGCCGTCCTTGCCCTGCACGCCGCGCAGCGTCGCCGCGGCCTTGCCCTTGGCGCCGGGCGACTGCTGCTGCGCCATGCCGAGCCGCAGCTTCGCCTCGTCGGGCCGCTTCAGCCCGCCCTTTGCGATGCCCTGCTCGATCAGCGCGATGCCCTTGTCGGCCTCGCCCATCGTGACGTAGGCGTAGCCGACCTGGACCAGCGCATTGCCGTCCGTGGCGGCACCGGCATCGGTCGCGCGCTGCGCGATCGACGCCTTGGCCTCGGCGTCGTGCTTGGCCGCCAGGTCGCGCAGCCGCTTGTGGCGCTCGGCCTCGGCCCCGGCGCCGAGCGCGCCGGTCTCGAAGCCGCGGTCGATGACCTTCTTCGCCTCGGCCGGGTAGCCGGCCTGCAGCGCGAGCTGCGCCATCTCCATGTACTCGTCGGTGCGCGTCAGCGTGCCGGTGGCGAACTTCAGCCGCAGCACGTCGAGCCCGTAGCGGTCGGCGAAGCCGGGCTTGCGCGGCAGCCGGCCGAGGTAGGCGGCCCAGTAGTCCTTCTTCGGGTAGTAGGCGAGCAGCTTCTCGAGCGTCGCGGTGTAGCCGGGGTTGTTCGTGCGCGCTTGAGCGTCCGCCAGGCGCAGCAGATCGGCCTCGCTCGGCCGCTGGCCGGCCTGCTCGGCCGCGCTGACCGCCGCGGCGGCGTCGCGCGCGACCGCGGCATAGTCGCCCGAAGCGCCCTGCAGGTAGGCCTGCAGCTGCTTCAGGCTGGCGCTGCTGCCGCCGGCGGCTACCGCCTTCGCGACCCAGGCCTGCGCCTTCGCGTTGTCGCGCAGCTGGACGTAGGCATGCGCGATCGACTCGGCCAGCTGCGCCTGCTCGGCGCCCGACACCTTGCCGCTGTCGTACACGTGCTCGAAGGCGCGCGCCGCGGCGGCGTGGTCGCCGGCGCGCTGCGCGACGGCGCCGCGCATGCGCTCGATCGTCAGCTGCTCGGCCGGGGTCTTGTTCGGCGCCGCGTCGGCCTCGCGCACCTTGGCCAGCGCCTCCTTCGCCTTGCCGGCCTTCAGCAGCTCACCCGCCTGTTGCAGCGGCTTCGCGACGTCGGGGCGCAGCGCCTGCGCCTGCACGGCGGCGCCGGCGGCGGCCAGCAGCAGGGCCAGGGTCCAGGTGCGAAGGGTCTTCATCGCGGGCGCTCTCTCGCTTCGGGGCTGGGCGGACGCGGCGCGCGCTCGGGCGGCGGCCGCGGCGCCGACGCTACAGGAACTGCTCGTTGCCGACGATGCCGATCTTGGTCACGCCGAGCCGCTGCGCGGAGGCCATGATCATCGCCACGACCTTGTAGGTCACGAGCTTGTTCGGCCGCAGGTGCACCTCGGGCTGGTCGGCCTGGCGCGCGACCTCGGCCAGCTTGGCCTCGAGTTCGTTGCGGTCGGCCACGACCACGCCGTTCCAGCCGATCGTGCCGTCGAAGTCGACGTCGATGCGCACGATCTCCGGCGGCTTCGGCGGCGGCGCGCTCGGCCCGATCGGCATGTTCATCTTCACCGCGTGCGTCTGGATCGGGATCGTGATGATGAACATGATCAGCAGCACGAGCATCACGTCGATCAGCGGCGTCATGTTCATCTCGACCATCGGCTCGCCTTCGCCGCCGCCGGAACCCACGTTCATCGCCATCTTGCGTTCCTCTCCGTCGCCGCGCTCAGCGCGTCACCGGGCCGGCCGGCGGCTCGGTGATGAAGCCCACCTTGTAGATGCCGGCGCGCTGGGCCGCGACCACGACCCGGCCGACCGCCTCGTAGCGCACCTCGCCGTCGCCGCGGATGTGGACCTCGGGCTGCGGCTCCTTCACCGACTCGGTCTTCAGCCGCGCGACCAGGGCCTCGATGTCGGGCACCTGCTCCATGCCCCAGAAGATCTCGCCGTCGCGGTTGACCGCGATCACGATGTTCTCGGGCTTGGTCTGGGTCGGGATGTTGCGCTCCTTCGGCAGCTCGAGCGGCACGCTCGCGGTGACCACCGGAATGGTGATCAGGAAGATGATCAGCATCACCAGCATCACGTCGACCAGCGGCGTGGTGTTGATGGTCGAGTTCATCTCGTCCTCGTCGCCGTCGGCGTTCGCGAGGTTCATCGCCATGGGGCTCTCCGGGCGGGCGCGGCGGCGGGGTGCATTGAAGTACCTTCGGGCTTCGCCCTCCGGTATTCGCCCTTGGGGCGGCCCGGCGGGCTCATGCCCGCTTGCCCGCCAGCAGCACGTTGTGGACGTCGTTGCCGAAGGAGCGCACCTGTTCCATCGCGCTCTTGTTGCGCCGGATCAGCCAGTTGTAGCCCATCACCGCGGGCACCGCGACGGCCAGGCCGAAGGCGGTCATGATCAGCGCCTCGCCCACCGGGCCGGCCACCTTGTCGATGCTCGCCTGGCCGCTGATGCCGATCGCGGTCAGCGCGTGGTAGATGCCCCAGACCGTGCCGAACAGGCCGACGAAGGGCGCGGTCGAGCCGACGGTGGCGAGGAAGGCGAGGCCGTCCTGCAGCCGGCTGTTGATGTTGTCCATCGCACGCTGCACGCTCATCGACACCCAGGTGTGCTTGTCGATCTGCTCGACCAGCGTGCCCTCGTGGTGCTCGCTCGCGTTCTGGCCGCTCTCGGCGATGAAGCGGAAGGCGCTGCCCTCGTCGAGCTTGTCGATGCCGGCCTTGACCGAGCCGGCGTTCCAGAAGTTCTTCGCCGCGACCTCGGCGCTCTTCATCAGCCGGCGCTGCTCCCACAGCTTGGTGAAGATGATGTACCAGCTGCCGATGCTCATGATGACCATGATGATCAGCGTGCCGCGGGCGACGAAGTCGCCCTGGCGCCAGAGCGCCTCGAGGCCGTAGGGGTTCGCCACGGTTTCCTGCGCCACCGTGGCCTCGGCGGCCGACGCCGCCTGCGCGAGCGCGGGTTCGGGCAGCGCGAGGGCGAGCAGCAGGCCGGCGATCAGGGCCAGGGCGGCGGCGAGCGCCGGGGTCGCGCCGCGACGGGCACGCGCAGGGTTCTTCAGCGACATGGTGGCTCCAGGTGAATCAGGCGGCGGCACGCGGCGGTGCGCCG
>JAFLDG010000365.1 GCA_017302495.1 Burkholderiales bacterium | reverse complement strand
GGCCTCGAGCTGAAGAACGTGCTCGACGCGATCGGCCCGCTCTGGCCGACCTGACCGCCGCCGTGCCCTCGCGCGTGTGGCCTTGCCGCACGGCTTGCGGCGACCCCACCGCGACCGAAACGCGGCGGGCGGCAGTCGCTGCGGACTGCGGCTCGCCGCCGAAGCCTCCCGGCCGTGCAGGGCCGGCCGTCGCACCGGGCCTCCGGGGGCACTCGGCGGACGCTCAGCGATCGGCCAGCGCCTTCACGCCGGAAAACCGGTGGTCCTTCTGCGCGGCCCAGTCGCGCAGCGCGGCGGCGAGCTGCTCGCGGCCGGCGGCGAGGTCCGCCAGGCGGTACTCGTAGTAGTGGACGCCGCCGATGTCGGCCGGCAGCACCGCGTCGGCCTGCTTGAACAGGAAGACCGGCTTGCCCAGCGCGTCGGCGAGCCCCAGTTCGTAGTAGACGTTCGGGTTCGGCACCGACACCTCGGCGACGATGACGCCGGCCTGGGTGATCGCGCGCCAGACGTTGGTGCCGAGATCGCCGACGCGCACGATGGAATCGCCGCGCCCGACCTCGAAGCCAGCCTCGCGAATGCCCGGCTCGAACATCTGCTGCTGCACGTCGTCGGACCAGGGCTGGCCGAAGGGCATCACGACGAAGGCCTGCGGATAGTCGACCCGGATGTCGACGTTGGTCTCCGGCCCCTTCGCGACGACGAAGGTGGCGACGATCTTGCGCGCCGGCTCGGACAGCTCGTAGGCGCCGCCGACCCGGCGCACGACGCCCGCGTCTTCGAGCACCTGCCGCGTGTCGGGGTCGCAGTGCACCCCGGCGTCGGTCAGTTCCTGCTCGGTCAGCACGCGTCGGCTGCTGCGGCCCCGGCGCCGGGCATAGCCGTACAGCAGGTGGATCATCTTCCATTCCTGGTGTCGGCTCATGGTGCCCTCTCTCGCCCCGGCGCGATGCGGCCGCCGGCAGCGCCGGCCCGCGCATCATCGCCGACGGCGGGGCGAAGGTCCATGGTCCGGCGGGCCGGGCCGCCCCGGCACGGGCGGCGCGACCCCGCGGGGCTCAGATGCCGCAGGCGGCGCCGGTACTCTTCACGCCCAGCTTGCGCAGCATCGTCTCCAGCGGGCACAGCCGCGTGAACGCGCTCTGCAGCAGGTTGAAGCCGACGAACGCCGTCAGCCACAGCCAGTTGGCGGAGTGGAACAGCGGGCTCGCGGCGACGCCGAGCGCCAGCGAGATCAGAATCACGGTACCGGCGAAGGCGCGAATGATGTTCTCGAGGTTCATGTCAGCTCCAGAAGGGTTTCGGTTCGGGTGCAACCCGGCTCGGGTCCGGACGGCGCGCCGCCCGGCATCCACGACCGGCAGGATGCGCGGCCGGCGGCGGCGTGTCTGCTACCTGGGTTGCACCGCGCGCGCGCCGGCGGCGGCGGCCGTGCGCCCCGGATGCCGATGAACGCGCCGTCGCCGCTGCGGCAGACGCTGCTCGAACGCTTTCCGGTCTTCGCCTCGCTGCCCGCGGACCGGCTCGACGCGGTGCTCGCCGCCGCGAGCCTGCGCCAGGTGGGCGCCGGCACGCGGCTGTTCGAGCCGGGCCTGCCGTGCACCGGGTTCCCGCTGGTGCTCGACGGCAGCGTGCGCGTCAGCAAGGTCTCGCCGGGCGGGCGCGAGATCGTGCTCTACCGCGTCGGCCCGGGCGAAGGCTGCGTGCTGTCGGGCAGCTGCCTGCTCGGCCAGGTCGACTACGGCGCCGAAGGCGTCGCCGAGACCGACGTGACGCTGCTGACGCTGCCGCCGCCCGCCTTTGACGAGCTGATCCTGCACCACCGGCCGTTCCGCCGCTTCGTCTTCGAGATGGCGGGCGCGCGCCTGGCCGAGGTGATGGAGCTGGTCGACGAGGTCGCGTTCAAGCGGCTGGACACGCGGCTCGCCCGGCTGCTGGTGCAGCGCGGGCCGGTGCTGCAGGCCACGCACCAGGGCCTGGCCGACGAGCTGGGCAGCGTGCGCGTGTTCGTCAGCCGGCTGCTGCGCGGCTTCGAGGAGCGCGGCTGGGTGCGGCTCGAACGCGAGCGCGTGACCGTCGTCGATCCGAAGGCGCTGGTCGAGTTCTCGAAGCTGTAGCCGCTGCCGAGGTCGCGCCGGGCCCACCGCCTGCCGGAGCCGGCCCCGGGGTCGCCGCGAGCGTCGCGGCCCGGTTCGGCCGCCGCACCGGCCGAGCCGGCCGTGGCTTACACGCCGAGCAGCTCGCCCAGGGCCGGCGAATCGCGCAGATCGGCCGCCGGCCCGGCGAGCGCGACCTGCCCCTTCAGCAGCACCACCAGCCGCTCGGCGTGGGTCGCCACGCGCCGGTAGTGGCGATCGACGATCAGCGCCGCGATGCCGTCGCCGCGGATCGACTCGATCACGCGCCAGATCTCGGCCACGACCTGCGGCGCCAGCCCCTCGGTGGCCTCGTCGAGGATGATCATCAGCGGGTTGGTCATCAGCGCGCGGCCGATCGACAGCATCTGCTGCTCGCCGCCCGACAGGTGCCCGCCGAGGTGCTGCAGGCGTTCGCCCAGCCGCGGGAAGGTCTCGAGCACGCGCTCGAAGCGCCAGTCGCTGCGGCCGTCAACGCCGGCGCGCGCGGCCATGACGAGGTTCTCGCGCGTGGTCAGGTTCGGGAACACGCCGCGGCCCTCGGGCACGTAGGCGATGCCCATGCGCGCCACCTCGTGCGGCCGGGCACGCGACAGGTCGCGGCCGCGGATCACGATCCGGCCCGCGCGCTGCGTGACGTGGCCGAGCAGCGTGCGGATCAGCGTCGTCTTGCCCATGCCGTTGCGGCCGAGCAGGCCGACCGTCTCGCCCCGGCCGACGACGAAGTCCACGCCGTGCAGCACATGGCTCGAGCCGTACCAGGCATGCAGCGCGGTCGCCGCGATCAGCGGATCCTCGCCGCCGTGGTTCACCGCGTCGCGGCGGCCGAGGCCGCGGCCCGCTGCTGCAGCCGGGCCCAGCCCTCGTCGATCTCGGCCTGCAGCGCGTCGACCTGCTCCGGCCCGAGGTGGCGGTAGCGGCGCTGGACCGCGAGGTACTCGCCGATCGGCCGCGTCTTCGCCGCGTTGACCGTGTAGCGCACGCCGTCCTCGACCTCGACCAGCGGGAACGCGCCGGTCTCGACCGCGAGCCGCGCCGCCAGCAGGCCCTTGTCCTCGTCGACGCCCCAGCCGTCGAGGCAGGGGATCAGCAGCGTCAGCAGCCGCGTGCCGCGTTGCGCCTTCGCCTTGGCGACCTTGCGCGTCAGGTCCGCCAGGTGGCCGGCGCTGGCGGTGGCGACGTAGGGCACGCCGTGCGCGGCCATGATCTCGGTCAGGTTCTTCTTGCGCGTGAGCTTGCCGGCCGGCGTCGAGCCGGTCTTCGCGTAGTGCGGCGTCGAGCTGGACTTCTGCGCGCCGGTGTTCATGTAGCCCTCGTTGTCGAGGCAGACGTAGAGGAAGTCCTCGTTGCGTTCGGCCGCCGACGACAGGCACTGGAAGCCGATGTCGTAGGTGCCGCCGTCGCCGGCGAAGACGACGACCAGCGTGTCGCGCTTGCCCAACGCGTCGAGCGCGCGCCGCACGCCCGAGGCAGCAGCGGCGCTCGATTCGAGCGTGGGCTGGTAGACCGGAATCTTCAGCGACGAGTACGGCTGCGGCCCGGCGATGATCGCCATGCACGACGGCGGGATCACCGCCACCGCGTTCGGCCCGATGCCGGCCAGCACGTGGCGCACCGACAGCGCGTCGATGCAGCCCGGGCACGCCGCGTGGCCGGCGCACAGCATCGGCTCGTCGGCGTGCAGCTCCTGCAGGGGAATCGTCCGCATCGCCCTCACCTCGCCCAGACCGGTTCGTTGCGCGCGTCGCCCGCGACCGCCTCGCGCACGAACTCGGCGATCCGCCGCGGCGGCACGTTGACGCCGCCGACGCCGGCGAGCAGGCCGTGGATGCGCGGCGGATTGGCCGCCCCGTACAGCGCCGCGCGCAGCTCCTGGTGCAGCACGCCGCCGATGCCCGGCGAATGGTTGCGGTCGAGCACGACCGCGTCGCGCACGCCGGCCAGCGCCGCGCGCAGCGCCGCCACCGGCAGCGGCCGGAACAGCCGCAGCTTGACCAGCCCGGCCGCGACGCCTTCGTCGCGCAGCGCGTCGACC
>JAFLDG010000364.1 GCA_017302495.1 Burkholderiales bacterium | reverse complement strand
AGACCGCACCGCAGGCGGCCGATACCGCTGCCGCCGCGGCCGTGCCGGCCAACCCGGCCGCCGCGGCCGGCGCCATCGTCGAGTCCGGCGCGGCCGTCGAGACGGGCGCGGCCGCGGAAGCGCCGATCGTCTCGATCGTGATCCCGACCTGGAACCGCGAGGCGATGGTCGAGGCGGCGATCGAGTCCGCGCTCGCGCAGACGGTGCGGCAGATCGAGGTGGTCGTGGTCGACAACGCGAGCAGCGACGGCACCGTGGCCGTCGCCCGCCGCATCGCCGCGCGCGACGAGCGCGTGCAGGTGGTGGTGCAGCCGCGCAACCTGGGCCCGGTGCGCAACTGGCTCGACGGCATCCGCCGCGCGCGCGCGCCGTTCGTCAAGCTGCTGTTCAGCGACGACCTGATCGATGCGCGCTTCGTCGAGCGCATGCTGCCGCCGCTGCTCGACGGCAGCGTGGCGTTCTCGATCTGCCCGGCGGTGGTCGGCGAAGCGCCGTGGCAGGGCCGGGTGCTGTACGCCGGCTTCGACCGGCCGACGCAACTGGCGAGCGACGCCTACGAGGCACTGGCGCTGAGCGCGATCGGCCGGCTGCCGCTGTCGCCCGGCGCGGGGCTGTTCCGCCGCGCCGACCTGCTGCAGTCGCTGCGCACGCACCTGGACGGCGTGGCCGACTACGACTTCTCGGCCACCGGCTCGGGCGTCGACTGGCTGGCGTACCTGCTCACCGCGCGCCGCTATCCGCGCGTCGCCTTCGAGCCCGAGCCGCTCGCGTTCTTCCGCGCGCACCCGGGCTCGCTGACCATCGGCGACCGCAGCGGCCAGGTCTGGCGCGGCTACGAACTGGCCGCGCGCTGGTACCGCGGCGGCGGCGCGGCGACGGCCTGAGGGCTGCACGCCGCCGGCACGAGCAAGAGCGCTCGCAACCCGCGCCAGCGAGGGGGCGGGTGTGCGAGCCCGCCGCCCGGCCGGGCCGCAGCCGGCACAGGCTGCTCTGCTGGTCACTTTTCAGCTGGTCATTTTTCTGACCATATTATCTAGCTTTGGTTAGAATTCTGCGCAAATGAGCAGCGCCGAACTCCTTCCCGTGCTGGAGCGCCAGTTGCTGCTGCAGCTGGGTGATCGGCTCAAACGCTTGCGCGTGGCACAGGGCCTCGGCACGGTCGAGCTGGCGGAGCGTGCCGGCATCAGCCGCAACACCCTGCGCGCGGTGGAGTCTGGTGACCCGGCGCCGTCCGTGGGCACCTACCTGCGTGTCATGTCGCTGCTCGGCGTGGGCGGCGATCTCGCCCTGCTGGCCGGTGACATCCATCAGCCCGCGCCGCCGGATTCGGCCGCGGCGCGCTCGCACCGGGCAAGGCCGGTGGTACAGGTGCAGGTGTCGGCGGACGACCGTCAGCACCGAGTGCAGGACCTGCAGAGCCTGGCGCTGCACGAGGCCGCCGTCCGGCTGGTGCGCGACGACGCCGAATTGATCCAGAACGCGGCGGACGTACTGCAGCGCTGGCTGGGCGCCGGCGAGTCGCGATCGAGCAGCCTGTGGCGGGAGTGGCAGGACATCCTGCAGCGCCGCCAGTGGCGCAAGATCCTCGGCCGGACCCGCCGCGCGCAGGAGCTGCGCCAGGCATCCCCGCTGGTCACGGTACTCCCCGAGTCGGTGCGCCGCGACGTGCTGGAACAGGTGGGGCGACTGAAGAGGGGCGTGCGGCTGGGCGACTTCCCGGTCGACGAGCGCGCATGACACGCGACGAACTCGAGCACGTCATCCGCGCCAGTGCCGACATCACGGGCCAATACGAGTTCGTCATCGTCGGCAGTCAGTCCATCCTCGGCGCGTTTCCCAACCCCGAAGCCGTCTTCACCGCTTCGGCCGAGGCCGACATCTATCCCCTGCGCGCCCCGGAACTCGCCGACAAGATCGAAGGCGCCATCGGCGAGGGCTCGAACTTTCACGAAACCTACGGGTACTACGCCCAGGGCGTGGGGCCCGATACCGCCGTGTGACCCGAAGGCTGGATCGAACGCGTGCATCGCGTCCAGAACGCCAACACCAACGGACGCGTCGGCTACTGCCTGGACGTGCTCGACCTCTTCCTGGCGAAGGCCTGGGCCGGCCGCGAGAAGGACCGCAGCTTCTGCATCGCACTCGTCGCGTACGAGTACGTCGACATCGATGCTGCGATCGCCCGGGCGGCGCACATGCCGCTCGCGGCTGACGGGCGCCGCCGACTGCGTGCGCGCATTCTGCGTTGGAGCCAGGCTGCGGCGGATTCGACGAAGTATCGAGTGCGCGACTGAGGTTTCGTCGCCGGAAGAGCGGCCAGCTACAGGAGCGGAATTCCCGACCGGTCGCCGCCCTCAGCCCACTGGCGGCAGCGTCGGATTCCGCAACGCCCGCAGATCCTCCAGCCGCAGCCGCAGCAGCCCGAGATACCGCTCCTGCGCCGGCACGATGTAGAAGCGGTCGCTGCGCACCGCGTCGACCACCGCGTCGGCCACGGTGGCCGGGGCCCAGCCCGCTTCCAGCTCGGCGCGAAAGCGCTGGACCCACTCGCGCGCCGCGTCGCTCAGGCCCGCCCAGTCGGTCGGCGCGCCGGCGTCGGCCGGGCGGTTGCGCTCGGCGTCGAGGATCGCGGTGCGGATCACGCCCGGGCACAGCACCGAGGCCGCCACCTTGGCGCCGGCCAGGCGCAGGTCCTTGTACAGCCCCTCGCTGACGCAGACCACGCCGTGCTTCGACGCGAAGTACGGCCCGGATCCGGTCAGCAGCCCGGCCACCGACGCGGTGTTGACGACGTGCCCCTCGTCGCCGCCGGCGAGCATGCGCGGCACGAAGGTGCGGATGCCGTGCACCACGCCCATCAGGTTCACGCCCAGCGTCCAGTGCCAGTCCTCGAGCCGCGTCTCCCAGGCCGGCGTGCGCAGCGCCGCGGCCGAGACGCCGGCGTTGTTGCACAGCAGGTGCACCGCGCCGAAGCGCCGGTACGCCGCGTCGGCGAGCGCTTCCACACTCGCCGCATCGGCCACGTCGGTGCGCTCGGCCACCGCGTCGGCGCCGGCGGCGCGCAGTTCGTCGCAGGCGGCGGCCAGCGGCGCCGGCTCGATGTCGGCCAGCACCAGCTTCATGCCCTCGCGTGCGCAGCGCCGCGCCAGCGCCAGGCCGATGCCGCTGGCCACGCCGGTGATCACCGCCACGCGGCCCTGCAGTCGTTCCATCACGTCTCCCGGTTCGTCGTCCGAATCGGGGGCATTGTCCGCTGCGGCATCATGCGCCGATGCTGTGCGTGCGGCTGCTGCGCAAGTCCTTCGGCGACACCCCGGTCTTCCACGACGTGAGCCTGGACGTGGCGCGCGGCGAGTTCGTCGCGCTGATCGGCGAATCGGGCGTCGGCAAGTCGACGCTGCTGAACTGCATCGCCGGGCTCGAGCTGCCGGACGGCGGCACGCTGGCACTCGCCGGGCATGACCTGCTCGCGCTCGACGAAGGCGGCCGCGCGCGGCTGCGGCGCGGCACGCTCGGCTTCGTGTTCCAGGCCTTCCACGTGCTGCCGCACCTGAGCGTGGCCGAAAACGTCGCGCTGCCGCTGCTGCTGCTCGGCCGGCCCGATGCGCGGCCCGACGCGCCGCGGGTGACCGAGGTGCTGGACGCGGTCGGCCTGCGCGGCCTCGGCGCCCGGCTGCCGGCGCAGCTGTCGGGCGGGCAACTGCAGCGGGTGGCGATCGCACGCGCCGTCGTGCACGCGCCGGCGCTGATCCTGGCCGACGAGCCCACCGGCAACCTCGACCCCGACACCGCCGCGCGCGTGCTCGCGGTGCTCGACGCGCAGGTGCGCGGCAACGGCGCGGCCTGCCTGCTGGTCACGCACTCCGAGGCGGCGGCGCGCCGTGCCGACCGCGTTCTGCGCCTCACCGCCGCCGGCGTGGTGCCGGCCTGAGGCCACGCCACCACCCTCGTACCGGACCGGCCAACCCCACGCTCCGCTTCGCGATCTACCTTCGTGCCCGCCGAGTTTCCCCCACCCTCTGCCGCGGCCGCGCCGGCACCCGGCCTGCGTTCGCCACCGTCGCCTCGGCCGGGCCGCATCTGGCCGCCGCCGGGCCTGCTGCGCCTGAGCCTGCGCGAGTGGCGCCATCACCCGTGGCGGCACGGCATGGCGCTGCTCGCGGTGGCGCTCGGCGTGGCGCTGGCCTGGTCGGTGCACCTGATCAACACCTCGGCGCTGGCGGAGTTCGCCGGCGCGGTGCGCGCCGCCA
>JAFLDG010000363.1 GCA_017302495.1 Burkholderiales bacterium | reverse complement strand
CGCCCGCGGCGGCTCCGGCGGGGTCGCCGCGGGCGCGACGGCCGGCGCGTTCCCGCGCCGCGGCTTGCCCGGGCCGCGCGCACAGCCGCCGCCGGCCTTGGCGTAGGATCCGGCATCGGGACAGTGCCGGACGACACCCCGGCGAGCCGATGCGCCGCGTCGCCGGGCGCCGCACAGCAGGAGACAACCCCGCCGCAGCGGGCGATCAACGATGCAGGACCCAGGTCTCCGGCCGAACCACGCGATCGCGCACGACGGCGCCGGCGCGCGCGGTGGCGCGTCGATCCTGGCCGAGATCACCGCCGATGTCGCCGGCGGCGGCGACATCGGCGCGCTGCTGCAGCGCTTCCTCGAACCGATCGTCCGGCTCGCCGGCGCGCACGCCGGGGCGGTGCGGGTGCTGTCCGACGACGACGAGCGGCTGGAGCTGGTCAGCGCCTTCGGTCTGCCGCCGGCCTTCGTCGATGCGGAGCAGGCGGTCGACCGGCACTGCGGCCATTGCGGCATCGCCGCCGACGGGCAGCCGGTGCTGTGGTCCAGCGACGTGCGCGCCTGCGCCGCGATGCGCGGCGCGGCCGCCTTCGGCGACGGCCGCGACCACCTGCTGGCCGTGCCGCTGCAGCACCGCGGCCGTGTGCTCGGCGTCTACAACCTCTTCTTCGCCGACGCCGAGGAGCCGGCGCCGCGGGTGCAGGCGATCCTGAAGTCGATCGGCGAGCTGCTCGGCCTGGCCCTGAACAACGCGCGCCTCGAGGCCGAGCACCTGCAGGCGGAGCTGACCGAGGAGCGCCAGCAGATCGCGGCCGAGGTGCACGATTCGCTGGCGCAGGGGCTCGCCTTCGTCAAGCTGCGGTTGCCGCTGCTCGAGGACGCGCTGCGCGCGCACGACGAAGCGCGCGCGCTGCAGTACTGCGACGAGCTGCGGCGCACCGTGTCCGAGGCGCACGCCGAGCTGCGCAGCATCATCGGCCACCTGCGCGCGCCGGTCGACCCGCAGGGCCTGGCGCACGCGCTGCAGGCCAGCGCCGAGCGCTTCCGCCGCGAAGGCGGCGTCGCGCTGCAGCTCGACAACGCGCTGCCGGCGCTGCGGCTCGAGCCGGCGCAGGAGGTGCAGGTCGCGCGTGTCGTGCAGGAGGCGCTGACCAACATCGCGCGCCATGCGCAGGCCCGGCACGCCTGGCTGCAGGTGGCGCCCACGGCCGAAGGCGGCGTCGAGATCGTGGTCGACGACGACGGCATCGGCCCGGCCGGCGCGGCGCGGGCCGCCGGCGCGCACTACGGCCTGCAGATCATGCGCGAGCGGGCGCAGCGCATCGGCGGCCGGCTCGACATCGAGCCGCGCCAGGGCGGCGGCACGCGCGTGCGGCTGCAGTTCGCGCCGGGGTGAGCCGATGAACGCGCCGCGCATCGTGCTGATCGACGACCACGCGCTGTGCCGCAACGGCCTGGCCGACCTGCTGCGCGCGCGCGGCGGGATGGAGGTGCTGGCCGCGGTCGCCGACCCGGACGAGCTGCTGGCCGCGGTGCGCGCGCACCATCCGGACCTGGCGGTGCTCGACCTGCGCCTGCCGCAGACCGACGGCCTGACCCTGCTGCGCCGGATGCGGGCCGAGGGGCTCGACACGCCCGCGCTGATTCTGACGATGAGCGACAGCGAGAACGACCTGTCGGCCGCGCTGCGCGCCGGCGTGCGCGGCTACCTGCTGAAGGACATGGAGCCCGAGGACATTGTCAAGTCCATCGGCAACGCCGCGCGCGGCGAACTGACGGTGGCGCCGGCGATGACGGTCAAGCTCGCCAATCTGCTGCAGGGCGGCGGCCGGGTCGATGCCCGGCGCGGCGCGCTCGCTTCGCTGACCGAGCGCGAGCGCGAGATCCTGGAACACCTGGCGCGCGGCGAGAGCAACAAGACGATCGCCCGTGCGCTCGACATCAGCCACGACACCGTCAAGCTGCACGTGCGCCACATCCTGAGCAAGCTGAACCTCAGCTCGCGGGTCGAGGCCGCGGTGTTCGCGGTCGAGGCGCGCGCCGCCGAGTCACGCTGACGGCCTGCGGGCACGCCGGATGAAGACCCGGCCGCCGCCAGCAGCGGCGCCGGCATGGCCCGTACAAGACTCGCGTACGACGCACAGAAACGGTGGCGGCCGTTCACGGCCCTGAGCTGTCCTTCGTCGCTGCGACGAAAGCAGCCGCTGCGGCGCTTCAACGCGGCGCACGGGGCCGCCGACGGGGTGGCCAACTCCGTTCAGCCAAATTCTCATTCACTCCGTTGGCCACCCCGCCGTCGGCCCGTTCAGCGGTGCGCCCACGCCGCTCCCGTTCGTACGGGCGTAGCGTCTTGTCGTCGCTGCCGGAGCGCGCATCCGGTGCCGGCAAAGGCGAGGAGGGGGCGGCCGACGGAGTGAATGAGAATTTGGCTGAACGGAGTCGGCTGCCCCCTCCTCGCCTTTGCCTCTCGGTCGCAACAGCGGCGAAACGGGAACAGCAGACCTTCCGAACAGCCGCAAAGGGCCGCCAACCGCCGCTCGCCGACGCCGATCACTCGACGCCGAAGCACGATCGGCCGTCACTCGTAGCGCAGCGCCTGGATCGGCAGCAGCCCGGCCGCGCGCCGTGCCGGGTAGTAGCCGAAGAAGACGCCGACCGCGGCCGCGAAGCCGACCGCGAGCAGCATGGCCTCGGCCGACAGCAGCACCGGCCAGCCGGCGAAGGTGGCGATCGCCCAGGTCGAGACCAGACCGAGCGCGACGCCGACCGCACCGCCGACCAGGCTCAGCACCACCGCCTCGACCAGGAACTGGCCGAGGATGTCGCGCGCGCGCGCCCCCACCGCCATGCGCAACCCGATCTCGCGCGTGCGCTCGGTCACGCTGACGAGCATGATGTTCATGATGCCGATGCCGCCGACGACCAGGCTCACGCCGGCCACGGCGGCGAGCAGCAGCGACAGCACCCGGCTGGCCTCCTCCTCGGCCTGCAGCATCTCGCTCAGGTTGCGGATCGTGAAGTCGTCGTCGGTGCCGCTGGCCAGGCGGTGGCGCTGGCGCAGCAGTTCGCGGATGTTCGCGCCGGCCGCCTCCAGGCTCTGCCCGTCGCGCACCTTGACCGTGATCGCGCCGACGCGCTTGATGCGGCCCGCGTTCATGCCCTGGATCCGGTTGCGGAAGGTGGACAGCGGCACGACGATCACGTCGTCCTGGTCCTGCCCCATCGAGTTCTGGCCCTTCGGTGCGAGCACGCCGATCACGCGCAGCGGCACGCGCCGGACGCGGATCGTCTGGTCGATCGGATCGGCATCGCCGAACAGCTCGCGCACGACGGTGGTACCGAGCACCGCCACCTTGGCCGAGCCGGCGAGCTCGGCCGCGTCGAAGCTGCGGCCGCTCGCCACCGGCCAGTCGCGCACCTCGTGGTAATCGGGCGTGGTGCCGAAGATCGACGTGCTCCAGTTCAGGTTGCCCACCACCACCTGCGCGCCGGTGCGCAGGCTCGCCGCGGCGGCCTGCACCTCGGCCACGTCGAGCGCGATCGCGCGCGCATCCTCCTCGGTCAGCGTCTGCGTGGTCTGGGCGCCGAGACGGATGCCGCCGCTGGTCATCGCACCGGGCAGCACGAGCAGGATGTTCGTGCCCAGACTTTTCATCTGTTCCTCGACCCGCGCCTGCGCCCCGCCGCCGACCGCGATCATCGTGATCACCGCGGCCACGCCGATGATGATGCCGAGCATCGTCAGCAGGCTGCGCAGCCAGTTCGTCGCCAGCGCGCGCACGGCGGCGCGCATCGCCGTCCAGGCGCTCATCGCCGCCCTGCCGCCGTCATGCCGTCACCGCCGCGCCAGCATGCCCGCCCTGGCGCCGGTCCTCGACGATGCGGCCGTCGCGGAAGACGATGCGCCGCCGGGCCCAGGCGGCGATGTCGTTCTCGTGCGTGACCATCACGACGGTCAGGCCCTGCGCGTTCAGCTCGGCGAGCAGGCGCATGATGTCCTCGGAAGTCTGCGTGTCGAGCGCGCCGGTGGGCTCGTCGGCGAGGATGATTGCCGGCCGGTTCACCAGCGCACGCGCGATCGCGACGCGTTGCTGCTGCCCGCCCGACAGCTCGGCGGGCGCGTGCTGCGCGCGCTCGGCCAGGCCCACGCGCTGCAGCGCGGCGAGCGCGCGCTCGTGCCGCTCGGCCGGCCTGACGCCGGCATAGATCATCGGCAGTTCGACGTTGTCGAGCGCGCCGGTGCGCGGCAGCAGGTTGAAC
>JAFLDG010000362.1 GCA_017302495.1 Burkholderiales bacterium | reverse complement strand
GAGGGCGGCCGCGGCGGCCGCGGTCGACGCCGGCGGCGGCGCGTCCAGGGCACGCAGCAGCTGCACGAACGGCTGCATCGGCTCGGCGCCGAGCGATTCGTCGCAGTGCGCGTGCAGCGTTCGCCAACCCTCCGCGGCGCCGCGCTCGGCCAGCGTGCGTGCCAGCCGCGTCTTGCCCAGCCCGGCCGGCCCGGCGATGGCCACGATGCGCAGCCGGCCGGAGGCGGCCTCGCCCAGCTCCGCAGCCAGCTGCTGCTGCTCGGCGTCGCGGCCCAGCAGCGGCGCCGCCGAGGGGGCGGGTACGCTCTCGGCCGCCTCCCCGGCCGTCGCGCCGAGCACGCGCAGCACCCCGATCGGCTCATCGCGGCCGCGCACCGCCAGCGCCTCGACCGCACCGACCCTGAAGTGCCGCGCCGCCGGGCCGAGCGTGTCGGCGCTGACGATGATCTCGTCGGCCGCTGCGCTCTCGGCCAGCCGGGCCGCGATGTTCGGCACCGAGCCGCTGAGATCGAAGCGGCCGCGTTCGATGTCGCCGCGGCCGATCAGCACCAGCCCGCCGTGCACGCCCGAATGCAGCCGCAGCCCGAAGCCGTCCGGCAGCAGCAGCGGCAGCGAGCGCACCCGCGCATGCAGCTCGAGCGTCGCCGCGAGCGCGCGGCGGGTGTCGTCCTCGCGCGTGTGCGGGTAGCCGAACATCGCCAGCAGGCCGTCGCCCTGCACCCGCACCACCGTGCCCCCGTACTGCGGCACGATGGTGTCGTAGGCGGCGCGCAGTGCGGCCAGCAGCGCCGCGTAGTGCTCGGCCTCCATATGCGCGGCCAGTTCGGTCGAGCGCGACAGGTCGGCGAAGACCAGCGTCACGAAGCGGCGCCCGGGGTCGGCCGGCTCGGCCGCCACCACTAGGGCCGGAGGCCGCTGCGCGGCCGGCATGGCGCTGCCGGTATCGGCCTGCATCGATCGTCCCAACGTCGCAACTGACCGGCGCGAGTGTAGCCAGAGCTACCCGGAAGCGGGGGCGCCTCGGGCTGGACCCACGGCCGCCCCGGCGGGCGCCTGCGGGCGGGTCGGCGCCGCCTCACCTGGCCTGAGCAGCACCTGCCTTCAGGCACACGGTGCGCGGATCCCCAGGCTCGGAGCACGGAAGCCGAGGCGCGCTGGGCGGCACCTCGGCGTGGTTCAACGCACGCGCAGCCCCGGCACCGCGCCGGGCCCGGGCTCGAGCACGTACAGCCCCGGGTGCGCCTTCTCGTCGGCGTGGCTGGCGGCCAGCACCATGCCTTCGCTGACGCCGAACTTCATCTTGCGCGGCGCGAGGTTCGCGACCAGCACCGTCAGCTTACCGGCCAGCTGCTCCGGCGCATAGGCGCCGGCGATGCCGCTGAAGACCTCCCGGGTCCGCCCTTCGCCGGCATCCAGCGTCAGCTTGAGCAGCTTGCTGCTGCCCTCGACGCGCTCGGCGGCGACGATCTTCGCGATGCGCAGGTCCACCTTCGCGAAGTCGTCGATGCCGATCTCGGCAGCCAGCGCCTCGCCGCCCGGTGCCGGCGGCGCGCTGGCCGGCGGTGGGGCCGGCGGCTCGAACAGCGCATCGAGCCGCTTCGTGTCGACGCGCTGCATCAGGTGCCGGTACTCGCCGATCGTGTGGCCGCCGATCGAGCGCGCCGCGTCGTGCCACTGCAGCGGCTCGATCTTCAGGAAGGCCTCGACCTTCGCCGCCAGCGCCGGCAGCACCGGCTTCAGGTAGACGGTCAGCACGCGGAAGGCCTCGATGCAGACGCTGCACACGTCGTGCAGCACCTCCGCCCGGTCGGCCTGCTTCGCCAGCTCCCACGGCTTGTGCCGGTCGACGTATTCGTTCACCCGATCGGCCAGCGCCATGATCTCGCGCAGCGCCTTGCCGTACTCACGCGTCTCGTACAACTCGGCCACCGTGTCGGCATGGGCACGCAGGCCGTCGAGCAGCGTGCGGCCCTCGACGCCCAGGTCGGCCGACAGCCGGCCGCCGAAGCGCTTGTTCAGGAATCCCGCGGCGCGGCTGGCGATGTTGACGTACTTGCCCACCAGGTCGGCATTGACGCGGGCGACGAAGTCCTCGGCGTTGAAGTCGATGTCCTCGACGCGGGCGTTCAGCTTGGCGGCGATGTAGTAGCGCAGCCACTCGGCGTCCAGGCCGAGTTCGAGGTAACGCAGCGGGCTGATCCCGGTGCCGCGGCTCTTGCTCATCTTCTCGCCGCTGACGGTGATGAAGCCGTGCACGAAGATCCAGTCGGGCACCTTGCGGCCGCTGAACTTCAGCATCGCCGGCCAGAACAGCGTGTGGAAGGTGACGATGTCCTTGCCGATGAAGTGCACCTGTTCGACCTGCGGGTCGGCAAGGTAGGCGTCGAAGTCCAGGCCCTTGCGGTCGAACAAATTCTTCAGCGACGCCAGGTAGCCGATCGGCGCGTCCAGCCAGACGTAGAAGTACTTGCCCGGCGCATCGGGGATCTGAATGCCGAAGTACGGTGCGTCGCGGCTGATGTCCCAGTCGTCCAGGCCCGGGCCGGCGGCGCCCTCGTCGCCGGCGCCGGCGAACCATTCCTTGACCTTGTTCGCCACTTCGGGCTGCAGCTTGCCGTCCTGCGTCCAGCCGCGCAGGAACTCGACGCAGCGCGGGTCCGACAGCTTGAAGAAGAAGTGCTCGCTGCGGCGCAGCTCGGGCGTGGCGCCGCTCAGGGCCGAATAGGGGTTCTTCAGGTCGGTGGGGGCGTAGACCGCGCCGCAGACCTCGCAGTTGTCGCCGTACTGATCCTTCGCGCCGCACTTCGGGCATTCGCCCTTGATGTAGCGGTCGGCGAGGAACATGCCCTTCACCGGGTCGAAGAACTGCTCGATCGTGCGCGTCGTGATCAGCTCGTTGCGCCGCAACGCGCGGTAGATGTCCTTCGCGAGCCGGTGGTTCTCCGGGCCGTCGGTCGAGTGCCAGTTGTCGAAGCCGATGTGAAAGCCGTCGAGGTACGGCTTGCGGCCGGCAGCGATCCCGGCGACGAAGGCCTGCGGCGTCAGCCCGGCCTTCTCGGCGGCGATCATGATCGGCGCGCCGTGCGCGTCGTCGGCGCAGACGAAGTGCACTTCGTGCCCGCGCAAACGCTGGAAGCGCACCCAGATGTCGGCCTGGATGTACTCCATCATGTGCCCGATGTGGAACGGCGCGTTCGCGTAGGGCAGGGCGGTGGTGACGAAGAGCTTGCGGGTCATGGCGGGCGGGGCGCCGCGCAGCCTTTGCCAGGCTCCGACGCGGCGGGCCGGGCATTGTAGGGACGCGCACCGTGCCGATCAGAAACTCAGCTCGTCGGCCACCGCGTCGATGCCGGCCTTCGCGCAGCGGTCGTCGGCCTCGCCGTTCGGCCCGCCGGAGACGCCGACCGCACCCCACAGACTGCCGCCGGCTTCGACCGGCATGCCGCCGCCGGCCGCGATCACCCGCGGCAGGTCGCGGATGCCGCTCATCGGCCGGCCGGGCTGGGTCTGCGCGCCGAGTTCGGTGGTCGCGGTGCGGAAGCTCACCGCGGTCCACGCCTTGTTGAGCGCCATGTCCACCGTGTGCGGCCCGGCGAAGCGGTCGCGCAGCAGCACCTGGAGCAGGCCGGCGCGGTCGACGACGGCGACCGCGATCTGGTAGTTGCGGCCGCGACAGTCGGCCAGCGCCGCCTGTGCGGCCTTCAGCGCGGTCTCCGGCGTCATCAGCCGGACCGTGTAGCTGGCCGATGGCTGCGCCGGCAGGGCGGCGGGCGAGATCAACAGCGCTGCGAGGGCGGCGCGGGCGACGGGGCGATTCGATCGCATCGGGGCTCCTTCCGGACGGGTTGGGCGGGCGCCGGCTCAGGCCGCAAGCTGCAGCAGGTCGAGCACGTCCTCTTCGAACATCTCGCCGGCAATGATCTGGCGCACGCGCCCGTCGCGACCGACGGTCACGGTCAGCGGCGTCACGCGGCGCATGGACAGCGCGGCGGCCATCGGCGCATGGTCGAGCGTGACCGCGAAGTTCAGGCCCTGCTCGCGCAGATGACGGGCCACGGCCGCGGCATCGGTGTCGCGCGAGACCGTGAGCACGACGAGCGGCTTGCCCACGGCGGCCGCGCGCAGCTTCTCGACGTGCGGGTTGTGGCGGCGGCAGAACGGGCAGGTGATCGACCAGAACACCACGACCACGGCCTTGTCCTGCGCATCGGCGGCCGACCAGGTGCGGCCGTCGAGCAGCTTGACGGTCGGCCACTGCACGCGGTCGCCCGGCTGCGCCGGGGCGGCGCCGGCCACGCCGGCCGGCAGCATCGCGGCG
>JAFLDG010000361.1 GCA_017302495.1 Burkholderiales bacterium | reverse complement strand
CGCCACCGCCACCGCCACCGCCACCGCCACCGCCACCGCCACCGCCACCGCCACCCGCCGCCGCCTGCCTGCCCGGCACCACTCCGCCCTCGGCCGCCGCGGCGGCCCGCTCGGCTACACTGCCCGCGCCAGGAGAGAGCCGGCGGGTGTCTGCCGGCCGCCGAAGGCGCAGGGGCCACCACCCCGAACGCTCAGGCACCAGGGACTGGCAGGCGCGCCGCGCGAGCGGGGCGTTCCTCGTCTGGAGAGAGGCCGGCGTCAGCGCCGGCCCACCGAAGGGGCAAGCGGCCCGGCCGTCGCGGCGGGGCCGTCAATCTCTCAGGTAAAGCGGACAGCGGGGGCCGACTGCAACCAGAATGCTCGGGTTGAGGTTCCGCCCTTGGAGGTCGCGATGTCCGCCGAACTGCTGAAGACCCCGCTGCACGACTTCCACGTCGAACACGGCGCCCGCCTGGTGCCTTTTGCCGGCTACGCGATGCCGGTCAACTATCCGGCCGGCATCCTCGCCGAGCACAGGCAGTGCCGCGAGTCGGCGGCGCTGTTCGACGTCTCGCACATGGGCCAGGTACGACTCGTCGGCGACGACGCGGCAAAGGCGCTGGAGACGCTGGTGCCGATGGACATCCAGGGCCTCGGCGTCGGCCGCCAGCGCTACGCGTTCTTCACCAACGCCGCCGGCGGCCTGCTCGACGACCTGATGGTGACGCGGCGCGAGCACGACCTCCTGCTCGTCGTGAACGCCGGCTGCAAGGACGCCGACATCCGCCACCTGGTCACGCACATCGGCCACCGCTGCCAGGTGGTGCCGATGCCCGAGCGCGCGCTGCTCGCGCTGCAGGGGCCGCTGGCGGCGCAGGCGCTGGCGCACATGCACCACGGCGTCACGGCGCTGACCTTCATGACCGGCGCGGGTTTCACGCTTGCCGGGGCCGAGTGTTACGTCACCCGCTCCGGCTACACCGGCGAGGACGGCTTCGAGATCTCGGTGCCGGCCGAGGCCGCGGTCGAGATCGCGCGCCTGCTCGCCAACCTGCCGGAGGTTCGGCTCGCCGGGCTCGGCGCGCGCGACACGCTGCGGCTCGAGGCCGGGCTGTGCCTGTACGGCCACGACATCGACGACAAGACGACGCCGGTCGAGGCCGGCCTCTCCTGGGCGATCCAGAAGCTGCGGCGGCCCGGCGGCGAGCGCGAAGGCCACTACCCCGGCGCCGAGGTCGTCGGCCGCCAGCTCGGCGCCGGCGCGGGCGTCAAGCGCGTCGGCCTGGTCGGGCTGGAGCGGGTACCGGTGCGCGAAGGCGCGACCGTCGTCGACGTCAACGGCCACAAGGTCGGCCGCGTGACCAGCGGCACGGTCTCGCCGACGCTGAACCGGCCGATCGCGATGGCCTACGTCGGCGCCGAGCACGCCCGGCCGCAGGCCGAGGTCTGGGCCGAGGTGCGCGGCCAGAAGCAGCCGATGCGCGTCGTGCCGATGCCCTTCGTTCCGCACCGCTATTTCCGCGGCTGATCCCCTTCCCCCAGCCCCACACCGAGGAGAACGCCAGTGACGACCATGTTCACGCCCGACCACGAATGGATCAACATCGAGGACCACGAGGCCGCGGTCGTCGGCATCACGCTGCACGCGCAGGACGCGCTCGGCGACATCGTCTTCGTCGACCTGCCGGCCGTGGGCAAGACGCTGAAGAAGGGCGAGGTCGCCGGCGTGGTCGAGAGCGTGAAGGCCGCGGCCGACATCTACATGCCGGTATCGGGCGAGGTGGTCGAGGTGAACGAGGCGCTGCGCGCCGACCCGGCGCTGGCGAACCGCGACCCGATGGGCGAAGGCTGGTTCTTCAAGGTGCACGTCACCGACATGGCCGAGTTCGACCAGCTGATGGACCCGCCCGGCTACGACGCGCTGCTGAAGACGCTCTGAAGGCCCGCCGCCATCGGGCGCGGCCGGCGGCGGCCCGCCCTTTGCCGCCGCTGCCGCCCGGCCCACCTGCGCGACCTCCGTCGCCTCCGCCGCCGACCCCGGGCGCCCGCCCTGCCCCGCGCCCGCCCCCTTTCGAGAAACCGATGTCCACCCTGCACCCGCTGGCCGAACTCGAGAACCCGGCCGAATTCACCGCCCGCCACATCGGCCCCGACGCCGCCGACGAGCGGCACATGCTCGGCGCCATCGGCGCGGCATCACGCAGCGCGCTGATCGAGGCGATCGTGCCGGCGAGCATCGCCCGCACGCGGCCGATGGCGCTGCCGCCGCCGGCCACCGAGGCGCAGGCGCTGGCCGAACTGCGCGCGATCGCCGCCCGCAACCGGGTACTGAAGAGCTTCATCGGCCAGGGTTACCACGGCACGCACACGCCGGGCGTCATCCTGCGCAACATCCTCGAGAACCCGGCCTGGTACACCGCCTACACGCCGTACCAGGCCGAGATCAGCCAGGGCCGGCTCGAGGCGCTGGTGAACTTCCAGACGATGGTGACCGACCTCACCGGGATGGCGATCGCGAACGCGTCGATGCTCGACGAGGCCACCGCCGCGGCCGAGGCGATGACGCTCGCCCGGCGCAGCGTGAAGAACCCGAGCGCGACGATCGTCGTCGCCGGCGACGCGCACCCGCAGACGATCGAGGTGCTGCGCACCCGCGCCGAACCGCTCGGGCTGCAGGTCGTGCTCGCGAACTCCGCCGCCGAATGGGACAAGCTGATCGACGGCGGCGACTACTTCGCCGCGCTCGAGCAGCTGCCGGCCACCAGCGGCGCGGTCCACGACCTGCGCGGCGACGCCGCACGCATCCACGCCCACGACGCGGCGTTCATCGTCGGCGCCGACCTGCTCGCATTGACCTTGCTCACCCCGCCGGGCGAACTCGGCGCCGACATCGCCTACGGCAGCACGCAGCGCTTCGGCGTGCCGATGGGCGGCGGCGGCCCGCACGCCGCCTACCTGGCCTGCCGCGACGAGTGGAAGCGCAGCCTGCCCGGCCGGCTGGTCGGCGTCAGCGTCGATGCGCAGGGCCGCACCGCCTACCGGCTGGCGCTGCAGACGCGCGAGCAGCACATCCGGCGCGAGAAGGCGACGAGCAACATCTGCACCGCCCAGGTGCTGCTGGCGGTGATCGCGAGCATGTACGCGGTCTACCACGGGCCCGAGGGGCTGACGCGGATCGCGCGCCGGATCGCCAGCTACACCGCGATCCTGGCCGAGGGCCTGCGCCGGCTCGGCGTGACGGTGCGCACCGAAGCCGCGTTCGACGCGATCACGCTCGACACCGGCGCGCGCACCGCGGAGTTCTTCGAGCGCGCGCTCGCCGCCGGCATGAACCTGCGCCGCTTTCCCGAGTGGGGCGACACGATGCTCGGCATCGCGCTCGACGAGACGACGACCCGCGCCGACCTCGAGGCGCTGTGGCGCGTCTTCGCCGCCGACGGCCAGGCCGTGCCGCGCGTGGCCGACTTCGAGCGCGGCGTCGAGCCGATGATCCCGGCCGAGCTGCGCCGCAGCAGCGCCTTCCTCACGCACCCGGTGTTCAACGCCCACCACGGCGAGACCGAGATGCTGCGCTACATCCGCGCCCTGAGCGACAAGGACCTGGCGCTGGACCGCAGCATGATCCCGCTCGGCAGCTGCACGATGAAGCTGAACGCGACGGCGGAGATGATCCCGATCACCTGGCCCGAGTTCGCCAATGCGCACCCGTACGCGCCGCGCGACCAGCTGGCCGGCTACGCGGCGCTGAACGAGCAGCTGTGCGCCTGGCTCGCCGAGGCCACCGGCTACGCTGCGGTGAGCCTGCAGCCGAACGCCGGCTCGCAGGGCGAGTACGCCGGGCTGCTCGCGATCCGCGCCTGGCACGCGAGCCGCGGCGAGACGCGGCGCACGATCTGCCTGATCCCCGAATCGGCGCACGGCACGAACCCGGCCAGCGCGCACATGGCCGGCATGCAGGTCGTGGTCGTGAAGTGCGATGCGATGGGCAACGTCGACCTCGACGACCTGCGCGCGAAGTGCGAGAAGCACCGCGACACGCTGGCCGCGGTGATGATCACCTACCCGTCGACCTACGGCGTGTTCGAGCCGCGGGTGAAGGAGCTGTGCGCGATCGTGCACGCGCACGGCGGCCGGGTCTACGTCGACGGCGCGAACATGAACGCGCTGGTCGGGCTGGCGGCGCCGGGCGAATTCGGCGGTGACGTCAGCCACCTGAACCTGCACAAGACCTTCTGCATCCCGCACGGCGGCGGCGGCCCCGGCGTCGGCCCGGTGTGCGTGGTGGCCGACCTGGCGCCGTTCCTGCCGGGCGAGCCCGGCCGCGGCGACGCGGGGTCCGCGGCCGACGCGGG
>JAFLDG010000360.1 GCA_017302495.1 Burkholderiales bacterium | reverse complement strand
GCAGGCCGCGCTCGCCGACGTGTTCGACGGCGCGGTGCGCATCGAGCGTGTCGGCGGCGCGTGGGTCGCGGTGCCGAACCTGGGCTGAGGTCCAGCGCCGCGTTCGGGGCGCGCCGCGCGTTTCAGCACGTGTCACGTGCCTCTGGTACCTTCGGGGCTGGGACAACGAGGGGGACGCGCCGATGGCCGGTCTGAAGGAACGCCTGCATGCCCTGCCGGCCGCGGCGCTGCAGGGCATGCGCCGCGGCATCGAGAAGGAAAGCCTGCGCGTGCAGCCCGGCGGCCGGCTGGCGCTGACGCCGCATCCGGCCGCGCTCGGCTCGGCGCTGACGCATCCGCACGTCACCACCGACTACAGCGAGTCGCAGCTCGAGCTGATCACCGGCGCGTTTGCCGACATCGACGCCTGCCTGGCCGAGCTGACCGAAGTCCACCAGTTCGTCTACCGCACGCTGGCTTCGGCCGGCGACGAGATGCTGTGGGTCGGCAGCATGCCCTGCGGCCTGCCGGCGGACGAGAACATCCCGATCGGCAGCTACGGCACGAGCAACGTCGCGCGCGCGAAGAGCGTCTACCGGATGGGCCTGGGCCACCGCTACGGCCGGCGCATGCAGACGATCTCGGGCATCCACTACAACTGGTCGCTGCCCGGCCTCGGCAGCCATGAGTACTTCGCGCTGATCCGCAACTTCCGCCGCCACTCGTTCCTGCTGCTGCTGCTGTTCGGCGCGTCGCCGGCGGTGTGTTCGACCTTCGTCGCCGGCCGCGAGCACGGCCTGCAGCCGCTGGCCGGCGGCACGCTGTACCTGCCGCACGCGACCAGCCTGCGCATGGGCGACCTCGGCTACCGCAGCGAGGCGCAGTCGCGGCTGGCGGTGTCGTACAACGGTTTGGACAGCTACGCCGCGTCGCTGCACGACGCGCTGACCCGGCCCTATCCGCCGTACGAGGCGATCGGCATCCGCAACCTCGGCGGCGAGTACAACCAGCTCGCCACCAGCCTGCTGCAGATCGAGAACGAGTTCTACGGCACGATCCGGCCGAAGCGCGTGATCTTTCCCGGCGAGCGGCCGCTGCACGCGCTGCGCGAACGCGGCGTCGAGTACGTCGAGGTGCGCTGCATGGACCTCGATCCCTTCGTCGCGGTCGGCATCGAGCCGGCGACGATGCGCTTCCTCGATCTCTTCCTGCTGCACTGCCTGCTCAGCGACAGCCCGCCCGACACGCCGGCGGAGATCGCCGCGCTCGGCCGCAACCAGCAGCGCACCGCCGCGCGCGGCCGCGAGCCGGGGCTGAAGCTCGAGCGCGGCCGGCAGGAGGTGGGGCTGCTCGACTGGGCGGCCGAGATCGTCGAGCAGTGCGCGCCGCTGGCCGACGCGCTCGATGCCGCGCTCGGCGGCCGCGCCTACCGCGAGGCCCATCGTGCGGCGCTGGCCGGGCTCGCCGCGGTCGACACCCTGCCGTCGGCGCGGGTGCTGGCCACGATGCGCGCCGACTTCGACGGCTCGTACGTGCGCTTCATGCGCGCGCAGTCGCAGGCCACGCGCGAGCGGCTGCTCGCGCTGCCGTGGAGCACCGAGCAGCAGCGCCGGTTCGAGGCGCTGGCGGCCGCGTCGACGGCCGAACAGCAGCGCATCGAGGCCGCCGACGAGGTGCCGTTCGAAGTCTTCCGCCAGGAGTACCTCTCGCCGCAGCGGCTGGGGCTGCCGCGCGCCGCGGCCTGAGGTCCCGAGCGATGGCCTGGCTGCTGCTCGTGCTCGCGGGGCTGTTCGAGGTCGCCTGGGCGATCGGGCTGAAGTACACCGAGGGCTTCACGAAGCTCTGGCCGACGGTGGGCACGCTCGCGGCGATGGCGATCAGCCTCGGCCTGCTCGGGCTGGCGATGAAGACGCTGCCGGTGGGCACGTCCTACGCCGTGTGGGTCGGCGTCGGCGCGGTCGGCACCGCGATCCTCGGCATCGTGCTGCTCGGCGAGCCGGCGAGCATCGGCCGCATCGTCAGCCTGGCGCTGATCGTGGCCGGCATCGTCGGCCTGAAGCTGTCGTCGCCGGCTTGAGCCGGCGCAGCCTTCAGGTCGCCGCGGCCTCGGGTTCGGGCAGCGCGATGCGCTCGTCGGTGCTGAAGCGGTAGTCGTTGAAGACATGCTCGGTGCCGAGCAGCTGCCAGCTGCCGTCGGCACGCTTCAGCGACGTGTCCTTCAGCCTCCAGGCGTTCTGGCCGCAGGTCCAGATCGCGAAGTTGCGCATGTGCGTGCACAGGCAGGTCTTGTCCGGCACCGACACCCGCTTCGCGCCCGGGTGCGCCGCGACCTCGCGGTTCCAGGCGGTGATGTAGGCGCACTTGCCGTTCGCGTCGAGCAGGTAGCCGTAGGCCTCGCAGTTCGGGCGGATGCCGTCGCCGATGCCCGGGCTGGCCTTGATCATCCGCATCGGGTAGCCGGTCGGCGAGATCTGGTTGACCTCGATGTCGTCCGCGTCGGCCTTGAAGTATTCCTGCTTGATCTCGTCGGGCAGGCCGCACTCGCGCGTGACGGTGAAGCGCGTGGCCACCTGCACCGCCGCCGCGCCGGCCTCCATGAAGCGCACCGCGTCGCTGCCGGTGAAGATGCCGCCGGCCGGGATCAGCGGGATGTCGAGCTGCTCCTGCACGAGGTAACGGCGGATCTCGGCGACGATCGTGGCCAGGTCGTGCTCGGCCCAGTCCATGCCGAAGCCGAGGTGGCCGCCGGCCAGCGGCCCTTCGACGACGACGTAGTCGGGCAGGCGGTTCAGGCGCGCGTTCTTCTTCAGGAACAGCTGCAGCGCGCGCAGCGAGGACACGATGACGCCGAGCTTGGCGTCGCGGAAGCGCGGGTGCTGTTCGATCAGCGCGAACGAGCCGAGGTGCAGGCCGGCGGCGAGCGTGATGCCGTCGATGCCGGCGTCGAGCGCGGCGCCGAGGCGGATCGCCAGCGTCTCCTTCGGCGCGTTCATCGTCAGCTTTTCCATGCAGTTGATGAACACCAGCCCGGAGCCGGTCTTGCGCGCCATCGTGTGCTCGACGTGCAGCCGGGTGGCCTCGGCCAGGTCGCCGAGGTCGAACTTCACCGCCGACTTGTCGATCGAGGCGACGTTGTACTGGTACATCGCCTGCTTGGCTTTGACGTACTTGGTCTTGTAGCGCCGGTCGCTGACCGTCTTGATCATCGCGTCGGAGATGTGGCCGATACCGCCCAGGCGCGCGGCCTCGAGCGCGAGGTCGGCCGACGAGATGTCCACGCCCATGCCGCCGATGACGATCGGCACCAGTTCGTGGCGGCCGAGCCGGAGGCGGAAGTCGTCGAGTCGTTTCATCGTCGGTCCTCGCGGCATGCGCCGCCAGCCGTGTTGGCCTTCGTCAGACGATGCGCTCGCCCGGGTTGGTGATCTTGCGCATCGGTTCGTAGCGCGCCGAGCGCACCATCAGCGGGTGCGCGGCGTCGCCGCCGTCCCAGCGCGGTTCGTCGATGCCGGCGAACACCTCCTGCAGCCGCTGCCCCCAGGTGCTGCGGATCATGCGGAAATACGGGTTGTGCTCGTCGATGCAGACGACGTGGTCGCTGCGGAACTCGCCTTCGCGGTAGACGAGCAGGTCCAGCGGCAGGCCGACCGACAGGTTGGATTTCAGCGTCGAATCCATCGACACCAGCGCGCACTTCGCGGCCTCGTCCAGCGGCGTCTCGGGCTTGAGCACGCGGTCGAGAATCGGCTTGCCGTACTTGCTCTCGCCGATCTGGAAGAAGCAGGTCTCGCGCGTGGCCTCGATGAAGTTGCCGGCCGAGTAGACCATGAACAGGCGCATCGCCTCGCCCCGGATCTGGCCGCCGAAGATCATGCTGGCGTTGAAGTCGATGCCGGCGGCCTTGAAGGACGGACCGTCCTGGTCGTACACCCGGCGCACCGCCGCGCCGAGCACGCGCGTCGCGTCGAACATGCTCGGCGCGTTCCAGATCGACAGCGGCTCCTCGTGCGCGCCGCGGTCGAGCTTCTCGACCTGCAGGATCTCGCGCACCGACTGCGACACGCTCAGGTTGCCGGCCGACAGCAGCACCATGAAGCGGTCGCCGGGGCGTTCGTAGATCATCATCTTGCGGAAGGTGCTGATCTGGTCTAAGCCCGCGTTCGTGCGCGAATCGGACATGAACACCAGCCCGGCGTTCAGGCGGATGCCGACACAGTAGGTCATGAGCGGGTTTCTCGCGGCCGATCTTCGGTGGGTACGACGCCGTGCGCCCGGGGCCCGAGGCGGGCAGGGACCGCCGCCGGCGGCGATGCCTGCCGCGCCGTCGGCACGGCCGTCGCCGGCATCTTAGGCTACCGGCGCGCCGCGGC
>JAFLDG010000036.1 GCA_017302495.1 Burkholderiales bacterium | reverse complement strand
GCGCGGCGCCGGCGCCGCGTGCCCGCCCGCGTCGAGCCGGGCCCCGCCTGGCCGGAGCCGCCCGATGACCTATCGCGCCGAAATCCCCTACGGCGCCTACTGGAGCACGCCGTTCGCGCGCTGGCAGGGCAGTTTCGCGAACCTGCACGGCATCGAGTTCGCGGCGCACGTCGCGCGCCGCGAGTTGAACCGGCGCGGCATCGACCCCGGCGTCTTCGACCACGCGGTGCTCGGCCTGTCGGTGCCGCAGAAACACTCGTTCTACGGCGCGCCGTGGCTGATGGGGCTGATCGGCGCCGGCAGCGTCGGCGGGCCGACGCTGATGCAGGCCTGCGCGACCGGAGTGCGCACGCTGCTCGCCGCCGCGCAGGAGATCGAGGCCGGCCTTGCGCGTTGCGCGCTCGTGCTGTGCTGCGACCGCACCAGCAACGGCCCTCACCTTTACTACCCGAACCCGCGCGGCCCCGGCGGCACCGGCAGCGCCGAGGACTGGGTGCTGGACAACTTCGGCTGCGACCCGCTCGGCGGCCACGCGATGATCGCCACCGCCGAGAACGTCGCGCGCAAGCACGGCATCGGCACCGCCGAGCAGCACGAGGTGGTGCTGCAGCGCGAGGCGCAGTACGCCGACGCGCTGGCCGACGACCGCGCCTTCCTGCGCCGCTTCATGACGCTGCCGTTCGAAGTGCCGGCGCCCGGGTTCAAGAAGACCGCCGCGGTGCTCGAAGGCGACGAGGGCGTCAACCGCTCCACCGCCGAGGGGCTGGCCGCGCTCGCGCCGGTCGTGCGCGGCGGCACCGTCACCTTCGGCGGCCAGACCCATCCGGCCGACGGCAACGCCGCGATCGTGCTCGCCGCGCCCGAGCGCGCGCGCGAGCTGGCGCGCGACCCGAAGATCGCGGTCCGGCTGCACGGTTTCGGCAGCGCGCGGGCCGAGCTCGCGCACATGCCCGAGGCCACCGTCCCGGCGGCGCAACGCGCGCTGGCGCAGGCCGGCTGGGCGATCGGCGAGCTGGCGGTGGTGAAGACGCACAACCCCTTCGCCGTCAACGACCTGTTCTTCGCCCGCCAGACCGGCATCGACTGGCGCGCGATGAACCCGCACGGCTGCTCGCTGGTGTGGGGCCACCCGCAGGCGCCGATGGGCACGCGCGCGATCATCGAGCTGATCGAGTCGCTGGCGCAACGCGGCGGCGGCCGGGGCCTGTTCACCGGCTGCGCCGCCGGCGACACCGCGATGGCGGTGGCGCTCGAGGTGACCGGCGCCTGACCCAAGCTGGAGGACCTGCGCGGTGTCGGTCGGCCACTGGATCCACGCGGTCGCGGCCTCGCAGCCGCGCAAGCGGCTGCTGCGCTTCGAGGGCGAGGCCTTCGACGCCGCGCGGCTCGCGGGTGTCGTCGACACGCTGGCTGCGGCCCTGGCCGCGGCCGGGGTCGGCCGGGGCGAGGTCGTCGGCTGGCTCGGCTGCAACAGCCCGGCGATGCTCGGCACGCTCTTCGCCTGCGCGCGGATCGGCGCGATCTTCATGCCGCTGAACTGGCGTCTGGCGCCGCCCGAGCACCGCGCGCTGCTGGCCGAGGCAGCGCCGCGGCTGTTCATCGCCGACGTGCCCTTCGCCGCGGTGTGCGCGGCCGAAGCGGTGGTGCCGGCCGGCATCCGTTGCGTCGCCGCCGGCGGCGCGGCGCCGCCGGGCTGGACCGGCTGGGACGCGTTCGCCGCGGCGGCCGCGCCGCCCGCGCTCGCCGCGCCCGACGCCACGGTGGACACCGACGCGCCGCTGCTGCTGTGCTACACGTCGGGTTCGACCGGCCGGCCGAAGGGCGTGCTGCTGTCGCACCGGGCACTCGCCGCCAATGCGGATGCGAGCGTCGACATGCACGGCCTGACGGCGGCCGACCACGTGCTGACGACGCTGCCGCTGTTCCACGTCGGCGGGCTGAACATCCAGACCACGCCGGCGCTGCGCGCGGGCGCAACGGTCACGCTGCATCCGAAGTTCGACCCCGGTGCCACGCTCGACGCGATCGCGCGCGACCGCATCACGCTCACCGTGCTCGTGCCGGCGCAGCTCGAGGCGCTGCTCGCGCATCCGCACTGGCCCGCGGCCGACCTGTCGAGCCTGCGCGCGGTCGCCACCGGCTCGACCCTGGTGCCGAAGCCCCTGATCGACGCGGTGCGCTCGCGCGGCGTGCCGGTGATCCAGGTCTGGGGCGCCACCGAGACCGGCCCGGTCGTCTGCTGCCAGCGCATCCGCGACGCGCGCGCCAAGGCCGGCTCGGCCGGCCGGGCCGCCGTCGGCGCCACGTTGCGCATCGTCGACCTCGACGGCCGCGACCTGCCCGCGCGCGCCAGCGGCGAGATCCTGGTGCGGGCGCCGCAGCTGATGAGCGGCTACCTGCGCGACCCCGACGCTAGCGCGCGCGCGCTCGCCGGCGGCTGGTTCCGTTCCGGCGACAGCGGCCACTTCGACGGCGACGGGTTCCTGTGGATCGACGGCCGGCTGAAGGACATGATCATCAGCGGCGGCGAGAACGTCAGCCCGGCCGAGGTCGAGGCGGTGCTGCTCGAATGCCCGGAAATCGCCGAGGCCGCGGTCGTCGGCCGGCCCGACCCCGCCTGGGGCGAGGCGGTCGTCGCCGTGGTCGCGCCGCGGCCGGGCGCGCGGGTCGACGCCGCGCGCGTGCTCGCACGCTACCAGGGGCGGCTCGCACGCTTCAAGCACCCGCGCGAGCTGATCGTCGTCGACGCGCTGCCGCGCACCGCGCTCGGCAAGGTGCGCAAGGAAGACCTGCGCCGGCTGGTCGCGCAGCGCGAGGGAAGGGCGGCATGAGGACGACCCTGGCGCACGGTGCCCGGCGGCGGGGCGGGCATGCCGGACCGGGCCGCCGCGACCGGTTCGATGGCGGGGGTGGCGCATGAGATACGACGGAACCGCGATCGACGGCGCGCCCGCGGCCGGCACCGCCGCCGCCGGCACCAAGATCGGCATCGACGTCGGCGGCACCTTCACCGACTTCGTGCTCGCGCGGCCCGGCGAGCCGCCGCGTATCCACAAGACGCTGTCGACGCCGGCGGATCCGTCGATCGCGGTCATCGAGGGCCTGCGCCAGCTCGCCGAAGCGCTCGACCCGCCGCTGCCGGTGCGCGAGTTCGTGCGTGGCATCGACACGATCGTGCACGGCACGACGGTGGCCACCAACGCCACGCTCACCGGCACCGGCGCGCGCTGCGGGCTGCTGACCACCGAAGGCGTGCGCGACGCGCTCGAGATGCGCCGCGGCATCCGCGAGGAGCAGTACAACAACCGCTACACCAACGTCGCGCCGCTGGTGCCGCGCGCGCGCCGCATCGGCGTGCGCGGCCGGCTCGACCGCGACGGTGCCGAGATCGAGCCGCTCGACGTCGGCGCGGTGCGCGCCGCGCTCGCCGACTGGCGGCGCGACGGCGTGCAGGCGGTCGCGGTGTGCTTCATGAACTCGTTCGCGAACCCGGCGCACGAGCGCGCCGCGGCCGACGTGGTGCGCGCCGAGTGGCCACAGGCGTACCTGTCGGTGTCGAGCGAGCTGCTGCCGTCGATCCGCTTCTACGACCGCGTCAGCACGACCGTGCTCAACGCCTACGTCGGCCCGAAGCTCGGCACCTACCTCGACCAGCTCGTCGACCGGCTCGCCGGCGTCGGCTTCGGCGGGCTGCTGCTGATCATGCAGTCCAACGGCGGCGTGATCACGCCCCAGGCGGCGCGCGACAAGGCCGCGCTGACGCTGCTGTCCGGCCCGGCCGGCGGCCCCGGCGCGGGGCTGTACTACGTGCGCGCGCACGGCCAGGACCGCTGCATCACCACCGACATGGGCGGCACCAGCTTCGAGGCCTCGGTCGCGGTCGGCGCGCCGATGCTGAAGAACGACGGCGAGATCGCCCGCCGCCGGATCGCGCTGCCGATGCTCGACATCCACACGATCGGCGCCGGCGGCGGCTCGATCGGCTGGCTCGACGAAGGCGGCCTGCTGCGCATGGGGCCGCAGAGCGCCGGCGCCGACCCCGGCCCGGCCTGCTACGGCCGCGGCGGCAAGCTGCCGACCACGACCGACGCGAACCTCGTGCTCGGCTACCTCGACCCCGGCTACTTCGCCGGCGGGCGGATGCCGCTCGACGCCGCGGCCGCGCGGCGTGCGATCGACGAGCACATCGCGCGGCCGATGGGGCTGAGCGTCGAGCGCGCCGCGGCCGGCATGTACCGCGTCGCCTGCAACAACATGGCGCAGGGCGTGCGCGAGGTGACGATCAAGCGCGGCTTCGACCCGCGCGACTTCCCGCTGATCCCGGGCGGCGGCGCCGGGCCGATCCACGGCTGCCTGATCTGCAGCGAGCTCGGCGTGCCGCTGCAGGTGGTGCCGCGCGAGGCCTCGGTGCTGTGCGCGTTCGGCATGCTGATGGGCGAGCTGAAGCACGACTTCGTGCGCACCTTCGTCGCCCGGCTCGAGGGCATCGACTGGCCGCGGCTGCAGGCGCTGGTCGGCGCGATGGTCGACGAGGGCGACGCGCTGCTGGCGAGCGAGCGGGTCGCGGCCGGCGGCCGGCGCTTCGACCTGCGGCTCGACTGCCGCTACCTGAAGCAATACCACGAGGTCTCGGTCGCGGTACCGCTGGCGCTGGTCGAGCAGCGCGACGCGGCCGGCATCGCGCGCGCGTTCCACGACGAGCACCGGCGCCTGTACGGCTACACGCTCGAGGCCGAGGCCAGCCCGGTCGAGATCATCAACGTGCGGCTGCAGGCGGTCGGCGGCACCGAGCCGCCGGCGCTGGCGCGCGCGGCGCGCGGCGGCGCCGACGCCAGCGGCGCGCTGAAGGGGCGGCGCAGCGTCTACATCCCCGAGCGCGACGCCTTCGCCGAGACGCCGGTGTACGACGGCCACCGCCTGCACTGCGGGCAGCGCATCGCCGGGCCGGCGCTGATCGAGCAGCAGACGACGGCGATCTTCGTCAGCGACGGCTACGACGGCGTGGTCGATCCGCTCGGCTCGTTCGTGCTGTTCGCGAAGGGGCGCGAGGATCTCGTCGCCTCGGCGCTCGGGTGAAGGCCGGCGGCGCAATCTCAGGAGGACAGCCCGTGAACCAGGAACAAGCGGCCATCGACCCGATCCTGCTGTCGGTGTACGCGCGCAGCTTCAAGGCGATCACCGACGAGATGAGCATCTCGATGGAGCGCACGACGCGCAGCCCGATCCTGTGCGAGGCCAAGGACTACGTGACCGGGCTGTACGACGCCGAAGGCCGCATGCTCGAGCAGACCGAGAACCTGCCGATCCTCGCCTTCTCGCTGGCGCCGGTCGCGAAGCACATCCGCAAGACCTTCGACGGCGACATCCACGACGGCGACGTCTTCTTCCACAACGACGTCTTCAGCCTGGGCAACCAGAACAACGACGTCGCGGTCTTCAAGCCGGTGTTCTTCGACGGCGAACTCGTCGGCTGGACCGCGGTCAAGGGCCACCAGGCCGACATCGGCGGCAACGTGCGCGGCGGCTACAACCCGAACGCGGTCGAGGTCTGGCAGGAGGCGCTGCGCATCCCGGCGGTGAAAGTGGTCGAACGCGGCAAGCTGCGCCGCGACGTCTGGAACCTGATCTTCGCCAACATCCGGCTCGACATCGTGCAGCACGACATGAAGGCCGAGATGGGCGCCTGCGAGGTCGGCGCGCGCCGGCTGGTCGAGCTGCTCGGCAAGTACGGCCGGCCGAGCTACGACGCGCACAAGCAGGCGCTGTTCGACGCGACGCGGCGGATGATGGAAGCGGAGATCGCGAAGATCCCGAACGGCCGCTACTCCGGCGAGGGTTACGTCTACTACGACGGTCGGCACGAGGGCAGCAGGTTCACGATCCGGGTCGACATCGAGGTCAGCGACCGGCGCATCCGCTTCGACTACTCGCGCACCGATGCGCAGACCAACGGCTTCGTCAACGGCACCTACACCTCGAGCGCGTCGGCGACGATCCTGACGCTGCTGCAGATGGTCAACCCCGACATCCCGCACAACGAGGGCATGGTCGAGCCGATCGAGATCGTGATCCCCGAGGGCACGATCCTGAACGCCGCCTACCCGAAGGCGACGACCTTCGGCAACCACCTGTGCCCGCCGAATGCCGACGCGATCCAGCGCGCGCTGAGCCCCGTGCTGCCGGAGAAGGTGACCGCCGGCTGGAACAACCTGCTGTGCTCGCTGACCACCGGCACCGACCCCAAGAAGGGCGAGCCCTACGTCGACATCGGCTTCATGGGGCTGAAGGGCGGCTCGGGCGCGCTGCCGGGCTGCGACGGCTACGACCACATCGGCATGATCGACGCGTCCGGCGGCGTGCTCGACCAGGACTACGAGATGTTCGAGCAGCAGACGCCGCACCGGCTGATCCGGCACGAGTTGCTCGCCGACTCGGCCGGCGCCGGCCAGTGGCGCGGCGGCCTGGGGGTCGAGACGATCTTCGAGATCGGCTCCGACGACACCCAGCTCGTGACCTTCGGCGACGGCGACTTCGAAGGCGCCTTCGGCCTGGCCGGCGGCCACGGCGCAGGGCTGAACTTCATCCGCCTGACCACGCCCGACGGCCGCACCGTGGTGCCGAAGAACAAGGACCTGCTGACCGGCCTACCGCGCGGCACGGTCTACCACCAGGTGGCCGCCGGCGGCGGCGGCTGGGGCGACCCCGCCAGGCGCGACCGGCGCGTGCTTGCCGACGAGGTGCGCAACGGCGTGATCTCGGCCGAGGCGGCGCGACGCGACTACGGCGCGACCGCGGCCGACCTGACTGTCGAATCGGACGCTGCCGGATGAATTTCGACCTGAGCGACGAGCAGCGCGCGATCCGCGACAGCTTCGCGCGCTTCTGCGACGAGCGCATCGCGCCGCAGGCGGCCGCGCTCGACGAGGCGAAGGTCTTCCCGCGCGCGCTGTTCGGCGAACTCGCGCGGCTCGGCTTCTTCGGCCTGCGCTACCCCGAGGCGCTCGGCGGCTCGAACCTCGCGCTGCCCGAATTCGCGCTCGCGCTCGAGGAGATCGCGCGCGGCTCGATGTCGCTCGCCGGCGCCGCGGCGATGCAGGCGCTGATGGGCACGAAGTTCCTGCACCTGCTCGGCAACGCCGACATCATCGAGCGGCTGCTGCGACCCGCGATCCGCGGCGAGAAGATCGGCGCGATCTGCATGACCGAGCCGAACGCCGGCTCCGACCTGGGCGGCATCGCGACCCGCGCGCGCAAGGTCGACGGCGGCTACCGGCTCGACGGGCAGAAGACCTGGGTCACGAGCGCGCCGGTGGCCGACTTCTTCACCGTCTTCGCCCGCGCCGGCGACGAGCGCCAGCTGACGATCTTCCTCGTCGAGCGGGGCTTTCCCGGCCTCGTGATCGGACGCGAGATCCACAAGATGGGTGTCTGGGCGCTGCCGACCTGCGAGCTTGCCTTCGACGGCTGCCTCGTGCCCGACAGCCACCGCCTGTCGCGCGAGGAGGGCGACGGCGAGCAGCACCTGCGCAAGACGCTGGCCGAGGTGCGCGTGATCACCGGCGCGATGGCGCTCGGCGTCGCCCGCGCCGCGCTCGACGCGGCCCGGCGCTACGCCGCCGAGCGGGTGCAGTTCGGCAAGACGATCGACCGCTACCAGGCGATCCAGTTCAAGCTCGCCGAGATGGCGACCGCGCTCGAGTCGGCGGTCTTCCTGGTGCGCCACGCGGCCTGGCTGCACGCGGCCGGCCGGCCGCACCACAAGGAGGCGGCGATGGCCAAGCTGCACGCCACCGAGACCGCGGCGATGGTGTGCGAGCAGGCCGCGCGTGTGTTCGCGAGCTACGGCTACGCGATGGAGTACCCGGTGCAGCGCTACCTGCGCGACGTGCGCTTCACGCTGATCGGCGGCGGCACGAGCGAGATCCTGAAGCTGGTGATTGCGAAGGAGCTTGGCCAATGAACGTGCCGCGCCGGCCCATCGCGTCCGTTCCGGCGCGCGCAGGACGGAGGACTTGCCGATGAACGACCGCCGGCGCCCGATCAAGGTCCTGCTCGCCAAGCCCGGGCTCGACGGCCACGACCAGGGCGCGAAGGTCGTCGCGCGGGCGATGATCGACGCCGGCTTCGACCTGCGCTACACCGGCCTGCGCCAGAGTCCCGAGCAGGTGGTGGCGGCGGCGCTCGCGCACGGCGCCGACGTGATCGCGCTGTCCAGCATGGCCGGCGCGCACCTGGCGTTCTGCGAGCGGCTGGCGCCGCTGCTGCGCGAAGCGGGCCTGGGCGACCGGCTCTGGATCATCGGCGGCAACCTGCCGGCGGCCGACCACGACGCGCTGCGCGCGCTCGGCTTCGCCGGCGTGTTCGCCACCGGCTCGAAGCTCGACGCCATCACCACCTTCATCAGCGAGCACCTGCGATGAACGCTTCCGCCAAACCGGTGATCAACGAGTCCGGCCTCGAGATCCAGCCGCTGTACACCGCCGACGACCTGGCCGCGAGCGGCGGGCTGTTCATGCTCGGCCGTCCGGGCGAGTACCCGTTCACGCGCGGCATCCACCCGCTGATGTACCGCAAGCAGCCGTTCACGATGCGGCAGTACACCGGCTTCGCCGGCGCGGAGGACACGAACCGCCGCTTCAAGTACCTGATCGCGAACGGCCAGACCGGGCTGAACGTCGCCTTCGACCTGGCCACGCAGTGCGGCATCGATTCCGACGACCCGATGGCCGCGGGCGAGGTCGGCCGCGTCGGCATGGCGATCGACACGCTGGCCGACTTCGAGACCGCGTTCGACGGCATCGACCTCGACAAGATCACGGTCTCGCTGACGATCAACGGCGCCGCCGCGGTGCTGATCGCGATGTACCTGGCTTGTGCCGAGAAGCGCGGCTTCGACCCGAAGACGCTGCGCGGCACCGCGCAGAACGACATCCTGAAGGAGTTCATCGGCCGCGGCACCTGGGTCTACCCGGTCGAGCCGTCGATCCGGTTGGTCGGCGACACGATCGAGTACTGCGCCGAGCACGCGCCGAAGTACAGCCCGGTGTCGGTCTGCGGCTACCACATCCGCGAATCCGGCGCGACGCCGACGCAGGAGATGGCCTGGGCCTTCTGCATCGCGCGCGCCTACGCCGACGAGGTGATCCGCCGCGGCCTGGGCGTGGACGAGTTCGCCGGCCGGCTGTCGTACAACTTCAACATCTTCGGCAACCTGTTCGAGCAGGTCGCCAAGTTCCGCGCCGGCCGCGGCCTGTGGGCGAAGATCATGAAGGAGCAGTACGGCGCGAAGCAGCCGGGCTCGATGTGGCTGCGCATGATCGCCGGCGGCGGCGGCGGCGGGCTCACGCTCGAGCAGCCCGAGAACAACATCGTGCGCGGCGCCTACTACGCGCTGATCGCGGCGCTGTCGGGCGCGCAGACGATGGCGCTGTGCTGCTACGACGAGGCCTACACGATCCCGAGCGAGTACGCGCAGCGCCTGTCGCTGCGCACGATGCAGCTGCTGATCGAGGAGATGGGGCTGGCGGACACGGTCGATCCGCTCGGCGGCTCGTTCTACGTCGAGACGCTGACGAACCGGATGCGCGCCGAGATGGAGCGCATCATCCGCGACACCGATGCCGCCGGCGGCATCGTCAAGCTGGTCAGCGAAGGCGTGATCCAGTCGCAGGTCTCGGCCCAGGCCTACCGGATGCAGCGCGCGATCGAGTCCGGCGCCTTCCCGAAGGTCGGCGTCAACCGCTACCGCAGCGAAACCGAGCAGACGCACGAGGTGCAGCTGCACGGCTACGACGCCGACGCTGCGGCGCGCCAGGTGGCGCGGCTGCAGCGCATCCGCGCCGAGCGCGACGGCAACGCGGTCGCGGCCGCGCTCGACGCGATCGAGGCCGACGCGCGCGCCGGCGCGAACCTGATGCCGGCGATCGTGCGCGCGGTGCAGGCCTACGCCAGCGTCGGCGAGATCACGAAGCGGCTGGTCGGCGTCTACGGCCGCTACCGCGAGCCGATCCGCTTCGACGAGGCCTTTCCGATGCGGGAGGCGGCATGAGCCCGCTGGGCCGCCCCGAGGGCGAATGCCGGAGGGCGCAGCCCGGAGGTGCCCTATGACCTTCGAAGCGGTCGAACGCTACGTAGCGCCGGCGCAGCTGCGCCAGGCGCTGGCGGTGTTGTCGCAGCCCGGCGGTGCGACCGTGCTCGCCGGCGGCACCGACCTGATGCCGCAGGCGCAGGCCGGCCGGCTGCAAGCCGCGGGCACGCTGCTCAACATCCGCCGCATCGCCGAGCTGCAGGCGCTGACGCTCGACGCCGACGGCACGCTGGTGCTCGGCGCGCTGGTCACGCTGACCCGGCTGCGCCGCGACCCGCTGGTGCGTGCGCACGCGCCGCTGCTGGCCGACGCGGCCGAGCACTTCGCGAGCGAGCAGATCCGCAACGCTGCGACGCTCGGCGGCAACCTGTGCAACGCCTCGCCGGCCGGCGACACGCTGACGCCGCTGCTCGCGCTGAATGCCGAGGTCGAGCTGGCGCGCCTGGCCGACGATGGCGCGGTCGGCACGCGCCGGCTGCCGATCGTTGGCTTCTTCACCGGCCCGGGACGCACGCAACGCGCCGCCGACGAGCTGGTGCTCGCGGTGCGCGTGCCGGCAGCTGAGCCCGGCGCGGTGAGCCGCTTCCACAAGGCCGGCACGCGCCCGGCGCTGGACATCTCGCCGATCTCGATCGCCTTCGCCGCGGCGCGCGATGCGGCCGGCGCGCTCGGCGGCGTGCGCATCGCGCTCGGCGCGGTTGCGCCGACGCCGATGCGCGCGCACCGCGCCGAGGCGCTGCTCGAAGGTCGCCGGCTCGACGCCGGCTCGGCCGCCGCTGCCGCCGCGGCCGCCGCCGAGGAGTGCCGGCCGATCGACGACGTGCGCGCCAGCGCCTGGTACCGGCGCGAACTGGTGCGCAACCTGCTGCAGAGGATGCTCGACGATGTCGCTGAAGTCTGAAGTGGTGTTCACGCTGAACGGCGTGCAGCGGCGCGCGACGGTCGAGGTCGGCACCAGCCTGCTCGCGCTGCTGCGCGACGGCGTCGGCCTGACCGGCACCAAGTACGGCTGCGGCGAAGGCGAATGCGGCGCCTGCACGGTCTGGGTCGACGGCGTCTCGGTCAACGCGTGCCTGATGTTCGCGGTCGACATCGACGGCCGCCGGCTCGACACGATCGAGGGCCTGGCCGCCGACCCGCGCGGCGCCGCGCTGCAGGCCGCCTTCGTCCGCCACGGCGCGGTGCAGTGCGGCTTCTGCACGCCGGGCATGGTGATGCAGGCGGCGCAGGTGGTCGGCGGCGACGTGCCGCCGGATGCCGAGACGGCGCGGCGCGCGATCGAGGGCAACCTGTGCCGCTGCACCGGCTACCAGAAGATCGTCGATGCGATCGTCGACGCCGGCGCGCGGCTGGCGCAGGAGGGCGCGCGATGAACGCAGCCGGACGCCCTGGCGCCGCAGCGCCACGGAGGGCCGCACCGTGAACGAGACCGCCGAACGCAACGCGCCGCCGAGCCTGATCGGCCAGCGCATCACCAAGCTCGACGCGCCCGAGAAGGCGAGCGGCCGCACCCGCTACCTGCACGACATCGATCTGCCGGGGCAGCTGCACGGCGCGATCCTGCGCAGCAGCCGGGTGCACGCGCGCATCGTGCGCATCGACACCACGCGCGCGAAGGCGATGCCCGGCGTGCACGCCGTGCTCACCGCCGCCGACGTGCCCGACCAGCGGCCGATCGGCGTCGCGAAGGACCATCTGCCGCTCAAGCGCGACCGGGTGCGCAGCCTGCGCGACGAGATCGCCGCCGTCGCCGCCGACAGCGACGCGATCGCGCGCGCCGCGGTCGCCGCGATCGAGGTCGAGTACGAGGACCTGCCGGTGCTCGCCGACGCGCAGGCCGCGCTCGCACCCGACGCGCCGCTGATCCACCCGCCGATCGATGGCGCGAAGCCCGGCGCGCCGGTCGGCGTGGCGGGCCGGGCCGACAACGTCGCGATGCGCTTCGACTACGCGCACGGCGACGTCGCCGCCGGCGAGGCCGAGAGCGAGGTCGTGGTCGAGGACAGCTTCGCGCTGCACTACGTGACCCACTGCTGCCTCGGCGTGTCGGGTGTGATCGCCGAGTTCGACGCGCGCGGCAACCTGCTGCTGCACTCGAACACGCAGGTGCCGTTCCTGCACAAGCGCGAGTTCGCCGAGTACCTGGGGCTGGACCCGGCGCGGGTGCGGATCGTGCAGCCGCCGATCGGCGGCGGTTTCGGCAGCAAGCTCGACATCTACCCGTTCGAGGTGATCGCCGTCTTCCTCGCCCGCGCCACCGGGCGGCCGGTGAAGCTGGTCTACACGCGCGAGGAGGAGTTCCTCGCCTCGCCGACGCGGCAGCCGGTGCGCCTCACGCTGCGCTCGGGCTGCAAGCGCGACGGCACGCTGACCTTCCGCAGCGTGCGCACGATCCACGACAACGGCGCCTACACCTCGTGGGGCGCGACGACGCCGTTCGTGATGATGCAGACCTTCTCGTCGCTGTACCGGGTGCCGCACTGCAGCTACCACACGGTCGCGGTCTACACGAACAACCCGTACGCCGGCTCGTTCCGCGGCTACGGCAACCTGCAGGCGACCTTCGCGGTCGAGCAGCAGATGGACCGGCTGGCCGACGCGATCGGCATGGATCCGCTCGAGTTCCGGCTGAAGAACGCGCAGGCGCCCGGCGAGGTCACCGGCCAGGGCATGGTCTTCCGCAGCTGCGGCTTCCAGGACTGCCTGCAGATCGCCGCCGGGCGCAGCGACTACGCGCGCAAGCGGCGCGAGTACGCGGCCGCGCGCGAGCAGCCGGGCACCCGCAGGCGCGGCGTCGGCATCGCCGCGATGCTGCACGTCGGCGGCGGCGCGAAGATCTACCCGAGCGACGGCTGCGGCACGATCCTGAAGCTCGACGACTTCGGCCACGTCACGCTGATCACCGGCGCCAGCGAGATCGGCCAGGGCTCGGAGACGGTGCTCGCGCAGCTGGTGTGCGAGGAGCTGGGCCTGCCGATCGGGGCGGTCACGGTGGTCAACAACGACACCGACATCACGCCCTGGGACGTCGGCGTGCACGCCAGCCGCACGACCTTCATCGCCGGCAACTCGGCGATCGGCGCGGCGCGCAAGGCGAAGGCGAAGATCTTCGCCGCGGCCGCGCCGCGCTTCGACTGCGCGCCCGAAGACCTGGCGCTGCAAGGCGGCCACCTCGTGCGCAAGGCCGGCGGCGAGCGGCTGGTCGACCTGCCGCGCTTCCTGCGCAGCCTGCACTTCGCCGAGCGCGCCGAGCTGGTGATGACCACGTTCTATTACGAGCCGCCGAGCGTGCACCAGGACAAGGGCTTCAAGGGCGACGTCTCGGCCGCCTATGCCTGGGCGGCGCAGGTGGTCGAGGTCGAGGTCGACACCGCCACCGGCGTCGTGCGGCTGCTGAAGGTCACCGGCGCGCACGACGTCGGCCGGGTGCTGAACCGGCTCGGCATCGAGGGCCAGATCGAGGGCGGCATCGTGATGGGCCAGGGTTACGCGCTGACCGAGGACCTGCTCGTCGACGCCGGCCGCGTGCGCAACCCGAACTTCCGCGACTACAAGCTCGTGACCGCACCGGAGATTCCGCAGATGGACCTCTCGTTCGTCGAGACGATGGACGGCGAGGGTCCGCAGGGCGCGAAGGGCGTCGGCGAGGCGCCCGCGATCTGCATCGCCGCCGCGGTGGCGAACGCGATCGAGAACGCGACCGGCGTGCGCATCACGAGCCTGCCGTTCACCCCGGAGCGCGTCTACCGCGCGCTGCACGGCAAGCTGCCGCCGGTGCCGCCGGTGCCGTTGCTGGCGCCGCTGCCGGCGGCCGCGGCCTGAACGCACGCCGAGGCCGAGCCGCGATGAAGCCGCCGACCGTGCTGTCGCTCGAGCAGGCGCTGTCGCTGCCGTACGCGACGCTGCGCTTCGCGCAGCTCGGCTGGCGCGTGATCCGGATCGAGGCCACGCCCGCCGGCGAAGGCCTGCCCGGCGACCCGAACCGCTACATCGGCGCGCGCATCGGCGCCGGTGACGACCGCCGAAGCTACTTCGTCGCGCCGAACGTCGGCAAGCAGGCGATCGCGTTGAACCTGAAGGAGCCGCGCGGCCAGGCGCTGCTCGGCCGGCTGATCGATGCGCTCGGCGTCGACGTCTTCTGCTGCAACACGGTGCCGGCGCGTTATGCATCGCTCGGCATCGCACCCGAGCAGCTGCGGGCCGCGCGGCCGGCGCTGATCTGGGCCGGCATCTCGGCGCAGGGCCGCGCGGTGCCCGACGCGCCCGGCTACGACCCGGTGATCCAGGCGATGTCGGGTTTCATGGAAGTGACCGGCATGCGCGACGGGCCGCCGACGCTGACCGGCATCCCGGTGATCGACCTGAAGGCCGGCGACGAGCTGTATGCGAACGTGCTGCTCGCGCTGCTGGCCCGCGCCCACGGCGGGCCCGGGCGCACGATCGACGTGTCGATGCTGCAGGCGGCCGCGTCGTGGCTGATCACGCTGCTGCCGCTGCTCGACTTCGACTGCCGGCCCGACGAGATCACCCGCGCCGGCAACGAGCACCGCAAGTTCATCCCGACCAACGTCTACCCGGTGCGCGACGGTTTCGTCTACCTCGCGATCGGCAGCGACGTGCAGTGGCGCCGGCTGACCGCGGTGCCGCGCTTCGCGCCGCTGGCGAACGAGGTGCGCCGCACGAACGAGGGCCGCCACGCCGAGCGCGAGTCGATCCACCGCGAGCTGGCGGCGATCACGCTGCGCGCCGCGGCCGACGAGGTGCTCGCCGACCTGCGCGCGGCGACGATCCCGGCCACGCGTATCCTCGACATCCGCCAGGTTCGCGAGCTGCCGCTGCTGGCCGAGCGGCTGACCGCGACCCGGCTGCCCGACGGCCGGCAGGTGCACCTGCCGCCGCTGGCGGTGAATGCGCCCGGCGCGGCGCGCGAGCTGGCGCTGGCGCCGCGCTACGGCGAGCACACCGACGCGGTGCTCGCCGAGGCCGGGCTGGCAGCCGAAGAGATCCTTTCCCTGCGCGGCGCAGGCATCGTCGCCTGAACCGCTTTTCCGCCACCGCAGCGTCACGACGAGGAGACCGACGATGAACGACCGCACCAAGTTCCTGCTCGACGAGAGCCGGATGCCCAAGCACTGGTACAACATCATGGCCGACCTGCCGGTGCCGCCGGCGCCGGTGCTGCATCCGGGCACGATGCAGCCGGTCGGGCCCGACGACCTCGCGCCGCTGTTCCCGATGGAGCTGATCCTGCAGGAGGTCTCCACCGAGCGCGAGATCGAGATCCCCGAGCCGGTGCGCGAGGTCTTCCGGTTGTGGCGGCCGAGCCCGCTGTTCCGCGCCCATCGCCTCGAGAAGGCGCTCGGCACGCCGGCGAAGATCTACTACAAATACGAAGGCGTCTCGCCCGCCGGCAGCCACAAGCCCAACACCGCGGTGCCGCAGGCCTGGTACAACGCCCAGGCCGGCATCCGCAAGCTCACCACCGAGACCGGCGCCGGGCAATGGGGTTCGTCGCTGGCCTTCGCCGGCGCGCTGTTCGGCATCGACGTCACCGTCTACCAGGTGCGCGTGTCCTACGACCAGAAGCCGTACCGGCGCGCGCTGATGGAGACCTACGGCGCGAAGTGCCTGCCCTCGCCGTCGGACACCACGAACTCCGGCCGCGCGATCCTGGCCCAGAACCCGAACCACCCGGGATCGCTGGGCATCGCGATCAGCGAGGCGGTCGAGATCGCGGCCACGCACGACGACACCAAGTATTCGCTCGGCTCGGTGCTGAACCACGTGCTGATGCACCAGACGATCATCGGCCAGGAAGCGATGCTGCAGCTCGAGATGGCCGGCGACGACCCGGACGTGATCGTCGGCTGCACCGGCGGCGGCAGCAACTTCGCCGGCATCTGCTTCCCGTTCATCGGCCAGCAGCTGCGCGGTGGACGCAAGCGCCGGATCGTCGCGGTCGAGCCGGCGGCCTGCCCGAGCCTGACCCGCGGCAAGTTCGCCTACGACTTCGGCGACACCGCGCACCTGACGCCGCTGACCAAGATGCACACGCTGGGCAGCACCTTCACGCCGCCGGGCTTCCACGCCGGGGGCTTGCGCTACCACGGCATGGCGCCGCTGGTCAGCCACCTGAAGGAGCTGAACCTGATCGAGGCCACCGCGTACCACCAGAACGCCTGCTTCGAGGCCGGCGTGCTGTTCGCGCGCGCCGAAGGCATCGTGCCGGCGCCGGAGGCGAACCACGCGGTCAAGGGCGCGATCGTCGAGGCGCTGCGCTGCAAGGCCGAAGGCAAGGCCGAGACGATCCTGTTCAACCTGTGCGGCCACGGCCACTTCGACATGACCGCGTACATCAACTACGCCGCCGGCAAGCTCACCGACCAGACCTACGACGAGAAGGAGCTGGCGATGGCGCTCGCCGGGCTGCCGTCGGTGCCGGCCTGAAGGCCGGGCGCGCTCGTCAGGAGGGGAGCCGATGGCACTGCCCGCGAACCCGCTGCTCGACCGCAGCGTCTGGCCCACGCTGAACCCCGCGCCGAAGCGGGTCGCGGTGATCGGTGCGGGCACGATCGGGCCGGACATCGGCTACTACCTGAAGAGCGCGCTGCCCGGCATCGAGCTGACCTTGCTCGACCTGCGGCAGGAAGCGGTCGACGCCGCGCTCGCTCGGCTGCGCGGCTACGCCGAGAAGGCGGTGGCGAAGGGCAAGATGAAGGCCGCCGAGGCCGCCGCCGTGCTCGACCGCATCGGCGGCGGCACCGACGTCGCGCGGCTCGAAGGCTGCGACTGGGTGATCGAGGCGGCGACCGAGAACCTCGCGCTGAAGCACCGGATCTTCGCCGCGATCGAGGCGCGGGTCGGGCCCGACACCGTGATCACGTCGAACACCAGTTCGCTGCCGGCGCAGCGGCTGTTCGCGAAGCTCGAGCGCCCGCAGCGCGCGACGGTGACGCACTTCTTCGCGCCGGCCTGGCGCAACCCGATCGTCGAGGTGATCGACTGGCCGCAGGCCGACCGGGCGCTGATCGGCGCCTTGAGGCGGCTGTTCGCCGCCACCGGCAAGGTGCCGCTGCTCAGCGCCGACGTGCCGTGTTTCATGCTCGACCGGATCTTCGACAACTGGTGCAACGACGCGGCGCTGCGGCTCGGCGTGGCGAGCGCGGCGCAGATCGACGCGGTGGCCGAAGCCTTCGTCCACGCCGGGCCGTTCTTCGTGCTCAACCTCGCGCACGGCAACCCGATCATCGTCGAGACGAACACGCTGCAGGCCGACGAGGAGGGCGAGCCCTACCGGCCGGCGCCGATCTTCGACTCGGTCGAGCGCTGGCTCACCGGCGCGCCCGGTGCGCCGCACGAAGGTGCGCGCGCGATCGACGCCGAGCGCGCCGCGGCCGTGCGCGACCGGCTGCTCGGCGTGCTCTGGTCGCAGGCCGGCGACATCCTCGACCGCGGCATCGGCGAGGCCGCCGACCTCGACCTCGGCTGCCGGTTGGCGCTGGGTTTCCGCCACGGGCCGATCGAACTCGCACAAAGCGCCGGCGCGGCCGAAGTCGCGCGCGTGCTCGAGCGTTTCGCGCGCGAACGCCCGGGCATGCCGCTGCCGCGTCGGCCGCTGGCCGAACACGCGCCGCGCGAGCGCCATGTCGTCGTCGACCGCATCGACGGCGTCGTGATCATCACGCTGCGCCGGCCGGAGGCGCTGAACGCGCTGCACGACGCGATGACCGACGAGGTGCTGGCTGCGTTCCGCCGGCACGAACACGATCCGCAGGTGCGCGGCTTCGTGATCACCGGCTACGGCACCAAGGCCTTCTGCAGCGGCGCCGACATCGGCCGCTTCCCGTCGCTGCTCGGCGACGCCGACGCCGCCGCACAGTACGCGCGCGACTGCTCGCGCCTGCTGGTGCACCTGGACCGCTGCACCAAACCGGTGGTCGCCGCGGTGCAGGGCATGGCGCTCGGCGGCGGCTTCGAGCTGGCGATCCGCTGCCACGCGCTGGTGGCCGAGCGCCAGGCGGGGTTCCAGCTGCCCGAGGTCACGCTCGGCATCGTGCCCGGCATCGGCGCGATGGCGGTGCCGCAGCGGCGCTGGCCGGCGGCGGCGCCGGTGATCCAGCGCATGGGACCGACAGGTCCTCGACAGTACTGATATACGACAGCCCAAGGTGATCGCCGAGACCAATGTTGGTGACCACGGCGACATCGCAACGGTCGAAACCGAGTCCCTCCCGCAGCACCCCACCGCGTGC